>JANOAW010000842.1:0-3179 GCA_031411355.1 Hyphomicrobiaceae bacterium
TCACGCTGGCCTCGAAGCGCGGTGCCACCGACGCGCTGACCTCGATATTGGGCCCGTGATCATGCCCTGCGTGGGCGTCCGCGGCCGACGTCTGTGCTGCTACCATCACATGCGTCGCAACAAGAACTGCAAGCGGTCGAATGGCTTTGGTAATCTTGCTCACGTGTTTCGTCGCCTCAGGGCCAAGTCAGTCGCCAAGGCATCCAAGCGGACCCCTTCACGCCATGACGTTACTCTGGCGTTTGCAACAGAAGATGTCTGGATTGTAACAAAGTGTAACAGCGCTGGAACGCTGGCGGGCTCGGCATGCGTCATGCGGGGTGATCCGCGAGGCAAAGCCGCAGTCTTGGCCGGACGGTTACGAGCGGGAGGCGGCCAATGCCGTAGAGAAGCTCAAGCGGCTATACAAGCTGATCGAAGACGGTGTCGCCGAGATGGACGACCTGCTCGAGGAGCGGATAACCGCGCTGAAGGCGAATCGCGATCGATCAAAGGAGGCGCGTGCTCAGACGCGTAGCAACGTCAAAGCCAAATCGGAAGTAACCGAGGTAGCAGTTGCGATCCGTCTCCACGGCCGGAAAGACATTCTGGAACAGTGTGCTATGGCCGGTGCGACTGCGAACCCTGGGGTTCACACATTTGTACCGGAGTGGCGCGCCCGACAGGATTCGAACCTGTGACCACTCGCTTAGAAGGCGAGTGCTCTATCCAGCTGAGCTACGGGCGCTCAGACGCCGCTTCTACACGGTTCGCCGGGGCTGGGCGAGATGTCTTGTACGGCTGCGCGGTTCATGTTCGCAAACTTCATCGCGTTGGCCCGGTCGAACGCGACACGGCGCCCACCCGCAGTGGGAGGACGCCGTGCAGCGTATCGATGGCCCGACGAGATCAACCCGCGACGGCTTTGATGCGGGCGATCATCTCGTCGACAGCGGCATCAACGGTGATCTTGTCGTTGAGTACGCGGTTCATGGCCTTGGCCCACACGTTCTCGTTGTTGAGCACTGTGAATTTGTAGTTGCGAACCATTTCGAAGTTCACGGTTCCATTCGCGAACTGGTCGCGCACGGCCTTGCGATGTGGATCGCCATCCCAGAACGCGGATTTCTGGCCCTCGATGGTGACGGGGAACCAGCGACCGAGTGCGCCCTCGACGTAGGGTGACAGATTGGCCTCTTCGAGCAGGAACGTGACGAACTCCTTGGCTTTGGCCTTGTTCTTGGCCGCATCGAAGATGACGCCGACCTTGACAGCGGCGCGGTATTGCATCGGCGATCCATCCGGCTTGTTGGGGAAGCCGGCCGTGGCGATCAACTCGGTGTAGTTCTTTTTCGCGGTCGCGCGTTGCTCGTCGGTAAGCGTTGTGTTGTTGGCGTCGTCGAGCCACTTCGCCGCGATCGAGATGGTCGCGTTGTGGGTCATCACGGTCGTCTTGTTGTGGAACGCCACGTTGTTGTCGGGATCTTTCCACGACGTCGACGACGGCGGTGTGCAGCCCTTGGCGTAGATCTGCGTGTAGTCGGTCAATGCAGCGACCAGGCCGGCCTTGACCTTCGGATCGTCGAAGCGAAGCTTACCGTCGTCGTCGACGAGCTTGACGTCGTAGGCGTCCATGAAGGTCAGGAACGAGTAGAAGCTGTCGGTCGAATCGACGCCCATCGGATTGCCGATGCCGAAATCCCGCTTACCGGTTTTGGCGCGAATGCCCGGCTGCACTTTCTCACACCAGAACGACCAATAACCCTTCCAATCCTTGGGAATGTCGCTGTCCTTGAAACCGGCCTGTTCCAGCATGTCCTTCCAATACTGGATATGCATGGTCTGCTGTTTCAACGGATAGGCGTAATAGGCTTTTTTCTTGGTTTTGTCGTTATAGAGGAAGGTCGTCTCGATCGTGTTCTTGGCGAACTTGGCTTTCATCGGCTCCAGAATGCTGCCGAGATCTTCAAGTTTGCCTTCCGATGCCCACTTGCCGGCAGTCTGGAAGTCAAAGGTATCGGCATAGGCGACATCGGGCGTGGCACCTGAATCGAGTGCCGCCACGACTTTTGGAATCATGTCCTGAATCGGGTACTGCGACAGCTCGACCTTGACGCCGCTCTTGGCTTCGTACTTCTTGATCGCCTCGAACAGGGCGTCGTCTTCGGCCTTGTAGAAGCCCTTGACCCACCAGACATTCAGTTTTTCTTGCGCCGAGGCAGGGCCAGCCGCGACGAGTGCGGCAACCGCCGCTCCGGCGAGCCACGCGCTCGCTCTACGTCCTAACGAAATCATCGGTTCTCACTCCCTGAGACGGGCTTGAACAGCCCGTAGCTTGCGCCCGCATTCAGAAGCGGACTGCGCCGCATTCCTACCGATCACTGAGGCGCTGTAAAGACCGGTTTCGAACAGCCGAGGTCTTAATGCGGACGCGCGCGGTCCGCCGTGCGGCCGAGACACGCCCCGATGATTTCGAGCCCACCGAGCATCATTTGATCCCAGGTTGCAGGGCAACTGTCCGTCACGCCGGTGCGGCGCGTCCGCGGGACGGGAAGGTCAGCTGGCACATGCACAAATCCGATGTGCTTCAAATCGGCGACGTGGGCTGCCTGCAGCAGGCCGTGATAGAGCGCGGCATTGCAGAGATATCCACCCGCATCGCGCGAGATGCGGACAGCGATGCCGCGTCGCCGGAGGCGGCCGACGATGTTCGCCACCGGCAAGCGCGCTGGAAGATGCACTGGACCGCCCACAATCAAGCGCCCTTTACCGATCTCGACGCCGGCCGCATCTCGACTATCTCGACGCCAATTGATGCCCCGCGTTTCGATCGTAAAGCGGTTGGCACGGCTCGAAATACCAAAGCCGAGTAAAATGTCGGGCTGCATCTCGGCCAGCAGATGTTGCATGCGATGCGGCGCGACATGCCACTGCGTGGGCAGAATCTCGGTCGCGAAACGCACGTCGGGAAACGAGCGTCTGCCCGCCGCAGCCAGTGCCGGCACCAGGGCCTCTGTCGCATTGATCGGATTGTTCGGAAACGGCTCGAAGCCGGTCAGCAAGACGAACGGTCGAGAACGGGGTTCGGGCATACGAGCCTCGCTGCCTCCCAAACGACGACGCCCGGCCATGGACCGGGCGTCGGATTCACATCTCGGCTTCGCGCGACGTCACGCCGCCTGTACCGCTTCGTCGTCGCC
>JANOAW010000843.1:0-3227 GCA_031411355.1 Hyphomicrobiaceae bacterium
GAGCCGAGCCGATGACCGCTGCGCCAACACGCCTGCCCCTCGCCGGGCTGCGCATGATCGACTTCACGCACATGATTCTCGGCCCCTCGATGGGCATGGTTCTGGCCGATCTCGGCTGCGAGGTGATCAAGGTCGAGCCGATAAAGGGCGACAACACGCGCCGCCTGATCGGCTCGGGCGCCGGTTTCTTCGCCATGTTCAATCGCAACAAGCAGAGTCTTGCCGTCGATACTTCGACAGCGCAAGGCCGCGAGATCGTGCTGAAATTGGTCGCATCGTGCGATATCTTCAGCGAGAATTTCAAGGCCGGCGCGATGGCCAGAATCGGCCTCGACTACGCCAGCCTTGCGCGCCTCAATCCGCGCTTGATCTACGTGTCCCACAAAGGCTTCCTGCCCGGCCCCTACGACAACCGCACCGCGCTCGACGAAGTCGTGCAGATGCTCGGCGGGCTCGCCTACATGACAGGCTATCCAGGCCAACCCGTGCGCGCCGGCAGCAGCGTCAACGACATCATGGGCGGCATGTTCGGCGCCATCGGCGTGCTGGCGGCGCTGCGCGAACGCGACGACCCCGTGCATGGCACCGGCAAAGGCTGCGAAGTAAAGACGGCATTGTTTGAAAACAATATCCTGCTCGTCGCCCAACACATGTTGCAGTATTCAATCACCGGCAAACCAGCAGCCCCCATGCCCGTGCGCATCAATGCGTGGGGCCTCTACGACATCTTCGAAGTCCTGGGTGGCGAGCAGATCTTTCTCGGCGTGGTCACGGATTCACAATGGGCGGTTTTCTGCGACGCCTTCGGCTTCGACGACCTGAAGGGCGACCCGCGACTTGCGACCAACATCGGCCGGGTCACAGAGCGCGCGTGGACCATCCCGCTGTTTCGCAAGCGGTTCGCCGACCGATCGGCGGAGGCGCTCGCGGCGATTTTCGAGCGCAACGGGTTACCTTTCGCACCCATCAACACGCCGGAAGGGCTGCTCGATGATCCGCACCTGACGGCCACAGGGGGCCTCGCACCTGTGACGCTACCGCCCGATGCGACCGGGCTCGGCCGACCCGTCGACGTGAAGATGCCGCTGCTTCCCTTGGCACTCGACGATCAGCGTTTTCCCGTGCGCCTGCCGCCACCCGGCATCGGCGAACACACGGACGCAATCCTCGCAGGCTTGGGATATTCGAGCGACGCGGTCGCGGCATTGAAAGAGGCGGGCGTGGTGACTTAAGGCCGTGCCGAGCGTCATGTTCGTCGTGGACTGAAATCCCGCCTTAGCGATGGAAACGAGACGCGTGCTGGTCCGTTTTCAGTCGCTGCCCAAATGACTTGGCGCGCTCGCGTCTTGCACCGACCGCCCCAGTGCTTTAAAGCAATCTCCAGATTGACGTAAACGTCAAGGAGTGTGACATGAATTTGGTTCCAAACCTCAACGATTGGCGCTTCACAGTCGATCAGGAGAAGATCGCCTGGGCGATCCTCGATCGCCAAGGCGAGAGCCAGAATTCACTGTCCCGGCGCGTGCTCGAAGAGTTGGGCAGTATCGTCCAGGCAGTCGCTTCAGGTGCCAAGGACAAGAGCATTCGCGGTCTGGCGATCCTGTCCGGCAAGGACAAAGGCTACATTGTCGGGGCCGACGTGCGCGAGTTCGAGACACTGACGTCTGAGCAGGATGTCATAGCCAACATCAAGACCGTCAACGACATGCTCGACGTGATCGAGACGATGCCGGTTCCGGTCGTCACGGGCATTCACGGGTTCTGCCTCGGCGGCGGCCTCGAGCTGGCGCTCGCGTGCCATTGGCGCGTGGCAACCAAAGATGACGCAACCCGGTTCGGTTTTCCCGAAGTGAAGCTCGGCATCTTTCCGGGATTTAACGGCACGGCTCGCTTCATCCGCCAGTCTGGCGCCGTTGCCGCCATGCCCGCGATGCTGGCCGGAAACATGATCCGCGCGGGTGCCGCTCGCGGCCTCGGCCTCGTCGATGAACTCGTCGACACCGAAAGTCAGCTGCGCTGGGCCTGCCGGCGCGCGATCGACAAGGGCCGCCGCTCGAAACCGGCGGGTGGTTGGAAGTCGCTGATGTCGATGTGGCCGATCCGTGGCCGCCTGGCCTCGCAAATGCGCACCGAAACCGCCAAGAAGGTCAGCGCGCTGCATTACCCGGCGCCATTCCGCCTGATCGATCTCTATGACAAGCACGGCGGCAGCTACACGCGCATGAAGGTGGAGGAGACGCGCGCCTTTGCCCCGCTGATGATGAGCGAAACGTCGAAGAACCTGCGCCGTGTGTTCCGTCTGTCCGAGTTGCTGAAGGCACAAGCGCCGAAAGATCTGACGTGGACGCCGTTGCGCGTGCACGTGATCGGGGCGGGCGTCATGGGAGCCGACATCGCGGGATGGTGCGTCGCCTCCGGCATGGAAGTGACGTTGCAGGATCTGTCCCCCGAGGCCATCACCAAAGGCATTGAGGCGCAGTCGAAATTGCTGTCGCGCCGATTTAAGACCAAGGCGCAGAAAGATGCGGCCAAAGCCCGTCTCATCGCCGACCCTCGCGGCGACGGTATCGGTCGCGCGGATGTCGTCATCGAGGCCATCGTCGAACGGGTCGATGTCAAACACACGCTGTTCGCCGACATCGAGGGCAAGCTGAAAGCTGGCGCCGTCATGGCGACGAACACCTCCTCGATCATGATCGAAGACATCGCGAAAGGCTTGAAAGATCCCGGCCGGTTGATCGGCATTCACTTCTTCAATCCGGTTGCGGCCATGCCGCTGGTCGAGATCGTCAGGGGACGCGACAGTCGCAAGGATGTGGTCGACAAAGGTTGCGCCTTCGTCGCGGCGATCGACAAGTTCCCGCTGGTCGTCAAATCGTCGCCTGGCTTCGTCGTCAATCGCGTGCTCGGCCCATATATGATGGCGGCTATGGAACGTCTCGAAAAGGGCGAGAAAAAAGAGCTGATCGACGAAGCCGCTCGCTTTTTCGGCATGCCCATGGGGCCGATCGAATTGGCCGACAGCGTCGGTCTCGACATCTGTCTGCACGTTGCAAAAATTCTCGGCGGCGGCGGCACGGAAGGTTCGCGCCTCGAACGTCTTGTCGCCTCAGGCCGTCTCGGCAAGAAGACGGGCGAAGGGTTTTACGTGTGGAAGGACGGCAAGCCGATACGGAGCAACGCCGTGTTCTCGAAATTAGATCTGGAAAAACTCGGCAAGGAACTCG
>JANOAW010000844.1:0-3455 GCA_031411355.1 Hyphomicrobiaceae bacterium
CTGCGCGGGCGGCTCTTTTTTGGTGCGACGGCCGACCATGGTCTGCCAGTCACTCGCCTGCACTTCAACTTTGAAGCCGACCTTTTCGAGCAAGCTTTTGGCGACATCGGGTAGATTTGTCAGGCTGATGGTGTCGGTCGATTTCAGGATGATGATCGGGCTACCGTCGTAACTGCTGGATTTCAGCAACGCCCTGGCCTTTTCGCCGTTACTCTCCAAAACACCCGCCATGATCTGTTCGTTGGCATATGGCAAGCCGCACGGAAAATACGATTTGCAGATGGTGTAGTAGTCGGGATTGCCCGGGCCTGCGTCGAGGAAATCTTTCTGGTTGAAGGCGTGCCAGACCGCTGCGCGCACCTTCGGATCGTCGAACGGCTTGTGCAGCCAGTTGAAGCGGAACGCATACTGCAAGCCCGGCGGATTGTAGTCGAACAGGCGGACATTTTTATCTTGTTTCACCAGCGGTAGCAGATCCCACGCCGGCTGCTCGACATAGTCAATTTCACCCGCGAGGAGCGCATTGACGATCGTCTGGTTGTCGGCGATGGCCCGCCATTCCACACGGTCGATCTTCACGACCTTGCCACCGGCGAGGCCTGACGGCGGCTCGGCTCGCGGCTTGTAGCCGTCGAATTTCACGTACACGGCCTTGTCGCCGGGCTTCCACTCGTCCTTCAAGAACTTGAACGGACCCGAGCCCGTGGCGTCGTCGATCTGTTTCTGGGGGTCGGTGTCGGCAACGCGCTTCGGCATCATGAAGGCGGCATTGGACGACGGTTTCGACAAACCAGCCAGCACCAAGCCGGTCTTTTCCTTGAGGGCGATCGTGAACGTCTTGGCGTTTTTAGCCTCCATCTTGTCGACGAAGGTCATGAGCTTCTGCCCGAGCGTGTCGCGGGCAGCCCACCGTTTCAGCGACGCGATGCAATCCTCGGCCGTCACGGGCGCACCGTCGTGCCAGAGCAGACCGTCACGCAGCGTGAACGTGTAGAGCAGTTCGTCAGCCGATACCGTGTGGCTGTCGACCATCTGCGGCTTGATCTCGCCGTTGGCGTCGAGCGCGAACAACGTGTCGTAAACCATGTAGCCGTGATTGCGGGAGATATAGGCCGTGGTCCAAATGGGGTCGATGATCTTGAGATCGGAGTTCATCACCGCGCGGAGTGTTTTTTGCGCCATGGAATCCGTTGGCAGCATGACGATTGCGGCGAGCGCGACAGCTGCGGCGGAGACGCGACGTGCAACAGGCATGGTGGCAGACTTGGAGAGAGACATCGGAGGTGGCCTCGTCGAGCGGGGACGCTGATGACCACTACAGCGCTCCGTCGAGCCTCACGTGTCAAGATCCGCGCGGAAAAGGCACGGTGACGCCGACCTGGCTTGGACGGGGGAAATCGCGCTCCCACGACACGCGCGGGTCGCTCAATCGATACATCAGCCCGAGACGCGCGACGATGGCTGCGTGTTCGGCACGGGTGAGGTTGCCCGTGGATGTGCGCATGCCGGCGCCGAAATTGTCGTAGACGAACGGCTGTCCCGCGCGAAAACACATCGACATGACATAGCATGCGACCGGTTTCGGGCCCGCTTGGACGGCTGCGATCTCGCTGGCGACGAGTGCTGCCCGTGCCGCGATGTCGGCGCGGTAGGCTGGCAGCGCCAGGCGATACGGCTCGATATTGGGGTCGGCGAGCAAGCGCACGAACACGGCTGCAACGATGACCGCGCGCACCGGCTCGACACCATGGATGACAGCCAAGCTTAAGCGCCCCAGATGTGCCATCGCAACGCCGAAGCCGACCGCCACGCCGACCCACATCTCGAACGAGGCATTGTTGGCGACGCCCGGCGACAGCTTTTGGAGCAGAAAACTGACGAAGCCAAATCCGATCCACAGAGCTGTCAAGCGTGCGGCGGGATGTTTGCGATCGCGAGCGATCCAGAGCAACCACACGACCAGCGGGACGATGAGAAATTGCAACCGATTCAGGTGTTGCAGCGGCCTGAACAGGCGGATCTCGCGCGGCAGCGTCAGCTGGGTGATGAAGTCGGGGCCATAGGCCAGAGAGCAGAGCGCGAGACCGGTCGCGGACAGTGCCGCCCCGAAAAGTGCCGCGCCCATGGCACGTCTGACATTCAGCGATGCAAGCCACATCATCACGACGATCGGCAGCACGACGAGGTTATGTTTGAAGAAACCGGCGACCACCATGACGGCGATGGCGGGTAGGACGGTGCGGCCGGCGTCGAGCAGGTGAAGACACCAAGCGAAACCCGCCACCATGAGTGCGAGCGCGAGCAGCGTCGGATCGTTGGCACCGACATAGTCCGCGCCCGAGCGAAATATCGAGGCGAGCCACCACATTGCGCCCAACGCCGCAGCACCTCGTCCACCACCGAGCCGTCGAACGAGCCCGTACACCAAGGCACCAATCGCGACCGTCGCAAAAAGCGAGACGATGCGGCCCGCCAGGATCACGTCGCCGATCAGCTTGCCCAGATAGCCGACCAGATAATACGACAGCGGCGTATAGTTGTTGACGATCAACTCGTCCCGGCCCGGATAGAGCGCGCGCGCACCGGTCGCGGCAATCGCGTGCCACGCGTTCCAGGCCTCGTTGGTGAAGATTTCAAGAGGGATCGGCAGCCTATAGATCAACCACGCGAGATGCACAGCCGCAAAGACGCCGAGCGCTGTTGCGAGCGGCCACTCCCGTGCACCGAGCGTGCGCAGCGCCGTGCCGAGGCGGGCGCGGGTCGATGTGTCGGTATTCTCCAATCATGTCCCCGTCGGTCATCTGCGCCCCCGCAGACCGCCAAATTGTCTGGCCCCAAAATGTCTGGCCGAGGTCCGCGCGTGTGACAAGAGCCGGCAACGGCTTTGCCCGGGGTCGCATCCCTGGGGCTGTGGTGCTATAGGCCTGCGCCGAACGCTTACAGCCAAGAAATTCCACATGTCCGATCTCGCCAGTCTCGAAACGCTTCTGCTCGCCGACATCACCGGGGCGTCCGATTTATCGGCGCTCGAAGCGGTGCGCGTTGCCGCGATGTCCAAGAAGGGCAGCGTTTCGGAGTTGATGGGGCGCCTCGGCAAGCTACCACCCGACGAGCGCAAGGCTTTCGGGGCGAGTGTCAATGCGCTCAAAGGCAAGATCGAGGGCGCATTGTCGGCGCGCAAAGCCTCGCTCGAAGGTGCGGCGCAGTCAGCCAGGCTCGCAACCGAACGTGCTGACATCACGCTGCCCGTGCGGCTTGGGCCGCAGGCCGAGGGGCGCATTCACCCGGTGAGCCAGGTGTTCGACGAGATCGCCGAGATCTTCGCCGACATGGGTTTCTCGATCGCCGAAGGGCCGGATATCTAGACCGTAGAGTTGAATTTCACCAAGCTGTTCATCCCGCCCGTGCTACCCGCGCGGCAGATGAAAGACACTTTCTTTTTGAAAAATCCGAAC
>JANOAW010000845.1:0-2722 GCA_031411355.1 Hyphomicrobiaceae bacterium
CGGGCTCGTTTTGGTGTCTCACCGAAAATGGTCGATTATTTCGGATCGTCGATGATTTCGGTGCGGCGGTTCTTCAGCTTGTTTTCAGCGGTATCGTTGGGCACCAGAGGTTTGGATTGACCCAGTCCTGCCGACGACAAGCGGTCGGCTGTCACGCCGGCCTTGACGAGAAAGTCTTGCACGGCTTTGGCGCGACGGTTGGACAGGTCGAGATTATCCTGCGCTTCGCCGTCGCTGTCAGTGTGGCCTTCGACGCGCACGCTCGTGCCGGGGCAGCCATTGATGGCGGCCGCGATCTTGTTGAGCGTCGCCGCGCTGTCTGGCTGGATTGTCGCGCTTGAAATGCGGAAGCGGATCGAGCCGGCCGCAATCAATTGCTTGATGTCGGCTTCACACGCCTTCGCGACGGCGACGGTTGCCGGTGCAACAGGCGTCGATGGGGCAACCGGCGGGGTCGGACGGGCGGCAGCAGCGTCGGCTCTCTGCTTTGCCTCTGCGTCGGCTTTTTGCTTCGCCTCTGCGTCGGCTTTGGCGCGTGCTGTTGCGGCATCGGCGTCCGCACGACGTTTGGCCTCAGCCTCGGCACGCTGGCGCGCCTCGGCGTCTGCGCGCGCTTTCGCATCAGCCTCGGCGCGGGCTTTGGCGGCGTCGGCCTCAGCGCGCTGCTTGGCATCGGCTTCGGTGCGCGCTCTGGCGGCCGCAGCTTCTGCATCGGCTCGGACTTTTGCCGCGGTTTCGGCGTCCGCCCGTTGCTTGGCTTCGGCCTCTGATCTGGCCTTGGCTTCCGCCTCGGCGCGTGCCGTGGCTGCAGCTGCGTCGGCTGTGATTTTTGCTTCTGCCTCGAGACGCGCTTTGTCGGCGGCTTCAGCATCCGCACGGGCTTTGGCTTCGGCTTCAGCTTTGACACGCGCCGCCTCGGCTTCCGCACGGGCCTTGGCTTCGGCTTCGGCTCTGACACGCGCCGCTTCGGCTTCCGCACGGGCCCTGGCTTCCGCTTCAGCTTTGGCACGCGCCGCCTCGGCTTCCGCCCGGGCCTTGGCTTCCGCTTCAGCCTTTGCGCGGGCCTCTGCCTCGGCTTTGGCTTTGGCGTCAGCTGCGATCTTTTCGGCGATCACGCGTTGCTGCTCGGCGACCACTCGGCGGGTGTTGGCGACATTGCCGGCGAGGTACCAGATGCCGCCGATTAAAAGCACGCCGAGGGGCAGCAGCCCGAGCCAGGCTTTCGACGGATTGGATTCGATGGCCCGAGACATCGGCGGTGCGGCGGCCGAGGCATAGCCCGAACGACCGGCGGCTGTGCCATGGCTGGTCGACGTGCCATGGCTGGGCGCAAGTGTGGTCGACGGCGTCGCGCCGACATTGAAGCCGGCAGGCAGGGCGGCCTGGATGTTGGAGACTTGGCCGGCGAAGACTGACGCCATGGCAGGGGCATCGAGCCCTTGGCTTCGTTTCAAGGCTGCGAGCGAGCCGAGGACACTGGTGCCGACGATGCCGGTCAAGGCGTTGGCCGACAGTCCATCGATGCCGGCGAAGCGACTGAATGACGATGCCAGGCTGTCACTCGCCGGTCCGCCGAGCGCCAAGCCGACGAGTGCGTTGCCGCTGCCGATCATGGTTGCTTGATTGGGGCCGCCGATGTTGGCTGCCAGGCCGCCGAGACTATTTGGATCGATCGAATCGAGCACGCCGGCCAGATGAGCCGCGCCGACTGCGGTCGATGTACCTGACGCCAGACTTCCGAGCATGCCAGGAACGAGGGCACCGATGGCCCGCGATGCCAGATGCGATTCCAATCCGAGCGCACGCGCGATCTTGGCGACCACTTCTGGTCCAAGATGCTGCATCACCAACGATACGATGTTGAACGACATGACCCTACTCTCCCCGATACTCATGCTGAAAAAGCGACGTGGCCATCGCGGTTTCGAGCACCCGATCCCGCCCAAACCGTCACCGACCGAGGGATGATAAGTCAATGAAAATTGCGCGAAACGGCATCAACCAATCGGCGTCGGACATTCTTCCGATCGGAGAAGTTCGCCGAAAGTCTAACCTCCGTCCGCGCGCCCTGTCGCCAATACTGCGAGAGGGCAGAGGTGGAGGAAACACATGCGTCATCGTAAAATGCTGGCTGCGATCAGGCGGCTCGTCAGTGTCGGCTGTGTGGTCGTGATAGTGGGCGGCGTCGACGCGTCGAGCGCGGTGAGCACGGCACAGACTGCGGGCCAGCCACCGGGCCAGACCCCGACGGCACAGGCTCAAACTTGGTCTCAGCCGCAACGCCGACGCATTATTTTGATGCGCCATGGCGACGTTGCCTATTTCGACTCGGCCGGCAAGCCTGTGCCCGATCCCGACAAGGTGGTCCTCAGTGAGCGGGGTAAGGCGCAAGCCGATGCGGCCGGAAAACTCCTGAACGCGATCGGTGTGACGAAGGTCGACCGTGTCGTCTCGAGCGATCTCATCCGCACGATCGAGACCGCGAGACGGACGCTGGTTGCGGGCCATTTCGGTGGACAGCCGATCGAACTCGAACCCTTACGCGAAATGCGCAATGGGCCGAGCAAAGAGATTGCGACCTCGGCGCTGCCGGCCGCTCTGCTGGCGTTGACCGCGCAGCGTCCGTCGAACGACACGCGGTTTCTCGGCCGGGAGAGCATCGCGGAGTTGCAGGCTCGCATCGCACCGGCGCTCAAGGCGTTGCTCGACGACAAAGGTTGGG
>JANOAW010000846.1:0-4769 GCA_031411355.1 Hyphomicrobiaceae bacterium
TCAGGTCCTGGCGGTGGCCGCGCTTGCGGCGTGAATTCTTGCGACGGCGCTTCTTGAAGGTGATAACCTTCGGTCCGCGTGTCTGTTCAACCAGTTCGGCCGTGACCTTGGCGCCGGCGATCATCGGTGAGCCGACTTTCACGCCTGCGTCGCCGCCGATCATCAGTACGTCCGTAAACTCGATCGCGCTGCCGTCAGCACCTTCAAGCTTCTCGATAGTGATCACGTCGTTGGCGGAAACACGGTATTGTTTCCCGCCGGTCTTGATGACCGCGTACGTCATGGTGTCCTTCCCGATGCCCGTTGAACAGGCACCTCTCTTGTTTTCCGCGTCCTGTGGCGCCACGACGGCCTTGATCGGCAGACGTGAACTTGGGGGCCTCGGACAGCGCAGTTCATGCGCGAAAGCAATACGCCTCGAGCACGCTGCCATTTCTATGTGGGAGGTCGCCCGCCTTGTCAACAATTTGCTGGCACGCGCTCGCAGGGTAGGTCCCGACTCAACTGTTTCGGGCGCCGTCGCCCCGACTTGTCCAGTGCTTTGTCGAGTGCTTTGCCACGTCCACGCCATGGTTGTGCGGAAAACCCGAGACGGGGCGAGGGCGTCGCGCTAGGCTCAAGGCGTGCGAATCAGGGGATTTTGCCGTGGCCGACACCACCAGCAGGTTTTTGAAATCGACCTTTTCCGTTGCGGCGGCCTGCGGCATCGGCGCGCTTTCGGCGGCGGCGCAGATGCCATTCCCGCCTATGGGAGGCGGCGTGACGACGACGATGCCCCCGCCCGGTAGTGGTGGCAGCGTGGTCATGACCATGCCCGCGCCAGGTCAGCAAGCCCCTGCGCCTCAGGCGGCTCCGCCCGCGCCAAAAGCTGCTGCGGCCAAGCCGAAGCCCAAACCAAAACCGGTGACCACCGCATCCACGGATGCCGGCGATGCGGGCGGGGTTGGCAAGCCCGGCCAATCGATTGTCTTGCTGATCAACGATGAACCGATCACAGCCTACGAAATCGACATGCGCACGCGGTTTCTTGCCATGAGTTCCGGCGGCGGCGATATCGCCAAACGGGCACAGGAAAGCTTCAAGACCCTGGCCACCAACGAAGGTGTCAACGCCCGCTTCCGCGCGACCGTTGAAAATCTGATCAAGGAAAACCAGGGCAAGAAATCGCGCGAAGAGATCATGAAGATGATCGAAGCAAAGAAGACCGAATTTGCCCAGGGGCTGCAGCGACAGGCGCTCGATGGCGCGCGCGCGGCGGCGCTGCCCAAATTTCGCAAGGATGCACAGGATGAACTGATCGAAGAAAAGCTCAAGATGCAGGAGGCGCGTAAGCTCGGCGTGGGGGTCGGCGACGAGGAGGTCAACCGCGTCATCAAGGGCATCGCTGAGCGCAACAAGCTGACCGAGGCGCAGTTCGCAGCCAACATCAAAAATGGCGGCTCCGACATTTCCGTGATGCGGGCTCGTTTCCAGGCCGCACTGTCGTGGCGTGAAGTGGTCCGGCGCAAATTTGCGGCGCAGATCTCCGTCAATCAACGCGACGTCGACAAGTTTCTCGCCAACAGCAAGGGCACGGACGCCGTCGATACCCAGGAATTGCAGATACAGAAAATCTCGTTGGCTTTGCCGGCCAAGATCGATCAGGCCTCGCTCGCCCAACGCCAATCCGATGCGGATGCGCTCCGGCGCAAATTCGGCGGATGCAAGTCGACCGGTCAGCTGGCCGCCACGTTGCCGGGCGCCAAATTCGAGGACTTGAAGTTCATTCGCCCCTCGAGTGTCGGCGAACCCGCGCGCTCGTTTCTCACCTCGGCCAAGGACGGCGAGATGATCCCGCCGCAACTTGGCGCGGGCAGCCTCGACATCTACACAGTCTGTGGTCGCCGCGAGCTGAAAGTGGACGAGAAAAAGCGCGAGGAAGCTCAGCAGGAGTTGCAATCGCGCGAGTTCGAGCAATTGGCCAACCGCTATTTGCGGGATCTCAAGCAGGATGCTCTGTGCATGGAGCCGGGCTCGGGCGGGCGCATCGACTGCAACCGCAAGAATTGAAATGTCCTCCAGTCCCGACGGTCTGCCGCCACTGCGCGATGTGATCGAGGCCAATAGCCTCGCGGCTGACAAACGGCTCGGCCAGAATTTCATTCTCGACTTCAATTTAACGCGCCGCATCGCCCGCGCGGCGGGACCGCTCGATGGCCGTACCGTGATCGAGATCGGCCCGGGTCCCGGCGGGCTGACGCGCGCACTCTTCCTGGAAGGCGCGGCGCGTGTCATCACGGTCGAGCGGGACGAACGCTGCCGGCCCGTACTCGAACAGATTTCGGCCCATTATCCGGGGCGATTGACCACCCACTTCGGCGACGCGACGACCATGGATTGGCGCAGCATCACGTCCGGGCTGCCGGACAAGCCGATCATCGCGGCCAACCTGCCCTACAACGTCGCGACGATGCTGTTGATCGGTTGGCTTGAGAGCGAGCCGTGGCCGCCGTGGTTCTCGACAATGGCGCTGATGTTTCAAAAGGAAGTGGCTGAGCGCATCGTGGCGCAACCCTCGACCAAGGCGTACGGCCGTCTGGCCATCATTTCGCAGTGGCGCACCGAGCCACGTCTGTTGTTCACGCTGCCGCCCGATGCCTTCGTGCCTCAGCCCAAGATCTCGTCGGCCGTGGTCGGTTTCACGCCGCGCCCGCAGCCCCAGCCGGTGTGCGACGTGATCACACTCGGCCGCGTCACGGCGGCGGCCTTTGGCCAGCGCCGAAAGATGTTGCGCCAGAGCTTGAAGTCGCTGCGCGCCGATCCCGAGCCGTTGCTCGCCGCGGCGGGCCTCGATGGCACCAAGCGCGGCGAAGTCCTGAGCGTCGCCGATTTCGCGCGCATGGCCGCCATCCACGACAAAATGCCGTAAGCGTGACGTGTCTCAGCGTCGGCCGCGCACGAGTGTCGTAATCAACCAGATCGGCACCACGATCACGGCCCCGAGCAGGAAATATTGAATAGCCCAATGCACGGCGCCGAAGCCGAGATCGGAAATGCGGCGCACGATCAGGCCGAGCCGCTCCAGGATGTTGGACGGCGTGATGCCAAGTGCCGATAGCACGACGCCGACCACGATCGACCAGACGACGAGTTGAATGACGACCGACACGGGCGAAGGGCGGCGAAAATCATCGGGCATGGTCACGCTCTCGAAACGGAGACCACGACATAGCCGAGCCGACCGGCGCAGTCACGAGCCACGAGCCATGCGCGGCCAGCGACGCGACCCGTGGCACAGAATCCGATCGGTGGCGTCATCTCGGCAGGTCGGTTCTGCCCATCAAGGCCTTGTCGATGGCGTGCGCGGCTTGTCGCCCTTCCCGAATGGCCCACACCACCAGCGACTGGCCGCGGCGCATGTCGCCGGCGACATAGACCTTGGGGCGCGAAGCTGTGTAGGCGCGATCGTCGGCCTTGACGTTGCCGCGCGCATCCAGTTCGAGGCCGAGTTGGCCGATCATGTCGTCTGCGATCGGCGCGACGAAGCCCATGGCGAGCAGAACCATATCAGCTGGGATCGTGAATTCACTGCCGGGGATTTCCTTGAAGGCGTCGTCGACGCGCGCACAGACGAGCTTTGTCACTTTACCGCCCTTGCCTTCGAACCGCTTCGTGGTCACCGCGAAGTCGCGCTTGGCGCCTTCGCCCTGTGACGACGACGTGCGCATTCGCATCGGCCAGTTGGGCCATGACAGCGCCTTGTTCTCACTCGCGGGCGGCGCCGCCATGATCTCGATCTGGGTCACACTCTTGGCGCCCTGGCGGATCGAGGTGCCGATGCAGTCGCTGCCGGTGTCACCGCCACCGATGACGACCACGTGGCGGCCCTCGGCCAATTCGTCCGTGCCCGCGCCGAGCACCTCGCCAGCGACTCGCCGGTTCTGCTGGGGTAGAAAGTGCATGGCGAAATGGATGCCGCGCAGATCGCGACCCGGCACCGCGAGATCGCGCGCTTTTTCAGCCCCCCCCGTCAGCAGCACGGCGTCGTGAGCGGCTTCGATGTCTTCGATCTTTTGTGTGACGCCGACGTGCGCATCACAGATGAAGGTGACGCCCTCGGCTTCCATCTGCTTGACGCGCCGCTCGATGACGGTCTTTTCCATTTTGAAGTCGGGAATGCCGTAGACCATCAAGCCACCCGGCCGAGAGTTCTTCTCATAAACGTGCACGGCGTGACCGGCGCGGGCCAACTGCTGGGCAGCGGCCATGCCGGCCGGACCCGAGCCGATGACGGCAATTTTTTTGCCGGTCTTTTTTTCGGCCAGCTGCGGCACGATCCAGCCCTCCGCCCACCCCTTGTCGATGATCGCGCATTCGATGGTTTTGATGGCCACCGGATTGTCATCGAGATTGAGCGTACAGGACGCCTCGCACGGCGCAGGGCAGATGCGGCCGGTCACTTCGGGGAAATTGTTGGTGGAATGCAGATTGACCAACGCCTGTTTCCAGTTGCCGCGATAGACCAGATCATTCCAATCGGGGATCTGGTTGTTGACGGGGCAACCGTGTGTCGTGCCGGTGCTGCCGGAATGGCAATAGGGAATGCCGCAGTCCATGCAACGTGCGGCTTGCGTCTGCACGGCCTTGTCGCCGAGCGGCACGACGAACTCCGTCCACGTCTTGATGCGTTCCCTGACCGGCGCATACGCGCGGTCCTCCCGCGGATAGTCGATGAAACCAGTGATCTTGCCCATGGGGTGTCTCAGCCAACGGTGGAGGTCGCAGATTTT
>JANOAW010000847.1:0-4163 GCA_031411355.1 Hyphomicrobiaceae bacterium
CTCGGCCGGCAGCGACGCATTGGATGTGGGGTCTGATGGCGCAAACAGAGCCGCGTCGTAGCCGAGCACTTCCACCCACAGCTCCGTGGTTCTCTGCAGCAGTTCCGACCAGCGCACCTTGGCCATCGAACTGCGCACACCTGTATCGAGACCCGCCATTGTATCGGCGATGATGCGCTGGCCGCTCATGCCGAGCGCGATCAATTCGATTTCGAGTTGAGCCAGTTTGTCCCTGAAAGCGGCGTTGTCCGACAACGGACGACCATTGCGGCGCGTGCGTGTCGCGTGCGCCCGTACATGCTCAAGCTGACGCGCGAGCCTGAGACTGAGGGTCGCGGTGATGCTGCGCTCGCGATCGAGCAGCACCTTGCCGTATCCCCAGCCCCTGCCTTCATCGCCGAGCCGGCAATCGATGGGTACACGGACATCGTCGAAGAACACCTCGTTGACGTGGTGCCGTTCGTCGAGCGTCTTGACCGGACGAATGCGAATGCCGGGCGTCTTGAGATCGATCAGTAGCAGAGAGATGCCCGCCTGCTTGCGCGCCTCCGCATCCGTGCGCACGAGACAGAACACATAGTCGGCGACGTGGGCGTAACTGGTCCAGAGCTTCTGCCCGTTGACGACGTATTGGTCGCCCGTGCGCACCGCGCGCGTCCGCAAGGATGCAAGATCCGATCCGGCACCCGGCTCGGAATAGCCTTGGCTCCACCAGTCTCGACCCGAAAGAATACCCGGCAGATATTTCGCTTTCTGCGCCGCCGTGCCGTACGTGAAGATGATCGGCCCGATGTTTTCGAGGCCTTGATGATAGGGTGGAGGAACATCGGCTTCGGCAGCCTCTTGTTCGAAGATGTATAATTCAGCCGGCGTCCAGCCGGTGCCACCATGCTCCTTAGGCCAGGAGGGCGCTCCCCAGCCGCGCTGGAAAAGGATGGTCTGCAGCGCCTTCCACTCAGCGACTGTGGGGCGCCTGCCCGACCTCGCCCCCGCCCGCATGGCGTCGGGAATGTGCGACGCGAAGAACTGGCGAACCTCGCGGCGGAAACTTTCGTGTGCGGGATCGAACTGTAGGGCCATCCGATTTACTTCCGTGATTGCGGTCTAAACCGCGGGCTGGACCGCTGGTTCGTCACGTCGGCTGGTAAAAGCAAAACCCCGATAATCGTTGGCCGCGACATCGCGGCAGAGGTCCAGATATTTGGCGAGCCCACCGGCGAAAAGCGGGAAATTGCGCGGTTTTCCTGGGATATTCGTGCCCGTGTACCAGGTGTCGGCTTTGGGCATCAACGAGCGATCGGCGATAGCTTTGACGAGTGCCATATACGCAGCTTCGGCCTCGACCGTCGGCTCGATCGTATCGTGTCCGCGCGTGCGCATGAAGGTGATGCAATCACAGATCCAATCGACGTTCTGCTCGTTCAGGATCAGATAATTGGCGAGCGCCGACGGTCCATTGGCGCCAGCGATCATGAACAGGTTTGGAAAACCTTCCAGCATCAGCCCGAGATGCGATTGCGCGCCGCCGGTCCACTTGTCGCGCAGTCGGCGATTGTGGCGGCCTTGGGCGTCGACGGCGGTCATGGCGCCCGTGAGGCCGTCGTAGCCGGTCGCCGCGATGATGATGTCGAGCGCGATCTCGCGGCGACTGGTTCGGATACCGCTTTCGGTGATCTCGACGATCGGCTCACGCAGGCAGTCGACCAGCTGCACGTTGTCGCGATTGAAGCTCTGGTAATAATTCGTATCAAGACAAATGCGCCGCGCAAAGATCGGATAGCCCTTCGGCGTCAGCGTCTCGGCCGTCGCGGGATCGATCACCACCTCGAGGATCTTGCGGCGCACGAAGTCGGCGACGACGTCGTTGGCTTTCTGATTGAACAGCGGGTCCGAGAACAAACCGAAAAAGGCGAGGCCGCTCTCAGCCCACGCCTCCTCCATCAAACGTTCGCGTTCGGCGACCGGCACGCTGAACACCGGCCGGGTCGACGTGGCGCGTACGCCGCCGGTCGTGGTCGTCCGCGCGAAGGCCCGCAGGTCGGGATAGTGTTCCTTGATCTGCGCAACGTAATCGGCATCGAGCGGGCGATTGCGCATCGGCAGCGTAAAGCTCGGTGTGCGTTGAAACACGACGAGCTGCTCGGCCTGCTCGGCAACCACCGGGGTGATCTGCACCCCTGTCGAACCGGTGCCGATCAGACCAACGCGTTTGCCTTTAAAATCGACGGGCTCATGTGGCCACCGCCCAGACAGGTGGATCGCGCCTTTGAAGCGCGCCTTTCCCGGCACATCCAAACCCTTGGGAATGGACAACGGCCCGGTCGCCATGACGAGATAGGTCACCTCGAAGACTGTGCCGCGATCGGTCGAGACACGCCAGCCTCGTCTGTCGTCGTCATAGGCCAGCGTCGTCGCTCGCGTCTCGAATGCGATATCGCGGCGCAGATCGAGTTTGTCGGCGACCCATTTCGCATAGGCCCAGATTTCCGGCTGCGCCGCGAATTGCTCGGTCCAGGTCCAGTCCTGCATGATGTCGTTGGAAAACGAGTAGCTGTAGTCGATGCTCATCACATCGCAGCGCGCACCGGGATAGCGGTTCCAATACCACGTGCCTCCGACATCGCAGCCGGCCTCGATCGCTGCCACATTGAGGCCCATGCCGCGCGCGCGATGCAGCATGTACATGCCGCCGAAGCCCTGCCCGACGACCAGCATGTCGAGACGGCGACAGTCCTTGCTGCCAGACACGTCGGATCGACTGGTCATGAGATCATCTCGGTCATCAAGCGGGCGTCGCCACGGCGCATCATTTCTGTAGCCAACCGGCGAACCATTTCGATTGCAGGGGCGACGGCTGCGAGGTCGAGAATGTCAATCCACGAAACCCGTCACGCACCATGGCTTCGCAGGTTTCCCGATATCCGCGGTAGCCGCCGGTGTACATCGTCAGTCCACGGGCTTTGCCTTCGACGTTGGTGCCCGTGTACCAGGTGCTGGCTTTGGACATGAGCGTGAGTTTCGCCAGCGAACGCACTGTTTCCATCCAGTCAGCCTCGGCCGCGTCCGTCGCCTCGACCGCGGCGAGACCGTTCCTGTCCATGTGGCTGACAACCTCACAGATCCAGTCGACGTTCTGTTCGTCGAGCGTAATGATATTGGCGAGCGCCGATGGTCCGTTGGCGCCGCAGATCATGAACAAGTTCGGAAAACCGGCCATGGTCAAACCGAGATACGAGACTGGCCCCTGGCTCCATTTGCTGCGCAGGTTGATACCGTCGCGGCCGACGATGTCGAACGCCGTCATCGCCCCCGTCAGACCGTCGTAACCGGTCGCCAGAATGATGATGTCGAGTTCGATCTCGCGCTGGCTCGTTTGTATTCCTGCCTCAGTCAGCCGCTCGATCGGCTCGCGTACGCAGTCGACAAGATGAACGTGCGGCTCGTTGAAGGTCTCGTAGTAGTTGGTATCGAGGCAGGGACGGCGAGCAAAAATCGGATACCCGCGCGGCTTCAACGCTTCGGCTGTGGCGGGGTCTTTGACGACCTCGCTGATCTTGCCCCGCACGAACTCGGCCACCTGTTCGTTGGCCTCCGGATTGGTCATCAAATCCGAGAACGTGCCGAGAAAAGCGTGTCCGCCGCGCTTCCAGCTGTCTTCCATCAAGGCCAACCGCTGATCCGGCGGCAAACTGAAGAACGGCCGCGTGATGGACGGGCGGACGCCGCCGACAAGACTGTTGCGGGCCGCAGCCCGCATGCCCGCAGCGTTGCGCTTGATTTCGGCCGCATACTCGGGCGTGATCTTGGCATTGCGCATCGGCATCGAAAAGCTCGGCGTGCGCTGAAACACATGCAGCTCGGCCGCCAGCGCCGCCACCACCGGCACGATCTGCACGCCAGTGGATCCGACACCGATGACACCGACGCGTTTGCCGGCATAATCGACCTCGTGATGCGGCCAGCGTCCGGTCCGATAGAGTTCGCCACGAAACGACTTCAGGCCCTCGAACTCGTTGTCGCGCGGCACCGACAGCGGTCCCGAGGCCATGACGAGATATTTGGCGTCCAACGTTTCTCCGGCATCGGTGTCAATGCTCCACAGCGATCTCGACGCATCCCAGGCAGCGCCGGTGACGCGTGTGCCGAATTTGAAGGATCTGCGC
>JANOAW010000848.1:0-4457 GCA_031411355.1 Hyphomicrobiaceae bacterium
GGTCATCGACGACCAGCTTCACGGTCCGTCCACTGACCAGGAGATGCACCTGCCCCTGATTGGTGTTGAGGCTCTGCGACGTCAGCCGCCCGAACGCGACGCGCACATCGGCATCCACCACGCCGAGAGCCGTGAGATTGAACGGCGTCTCCTGCCAGCCGTCACGACTGACGAACCCGCGCACCTGCGGTTTCGCCGACGGGTCGCGCAGAAGATCTTCGATCGATCGGGGCGAGGGTGGTGTACGCCCGGCCGCGGCCGGCAGCGTTGACTGTGGACGCTGGGGTGGCTCCAGCGCACGCAGCGCCAGGAACGCGTCGAGATTGAGGTCGGCTGCGCGCAGGGAACCCGTCACCTTGGGCCTGGCACCGCTTTGGTCTACCGCAACTGTACCCGTCAGGTTCAGATCGGGGGCGAGCAGCGTCGTGTC
Organism: Hyphomicrobiaceae bacterium; assembly: GCA_031411355.1. Taxonomy (GTDB): domain Bacteria; phylum Pseudomonadota; class Alphaproteobacteria; order Rhizobiales; family Hyphomicrobiaceae; genus JABFRJ01. The sequence continues at coordinate 431 of JANOAW010000848.1, forward strand.
GGTGAAGGCCACGCGGGCGCCTGTCGCCGTCACGCGTCCTTTGAGCGACAGGGGCCCGTTCGCCATCTCGCCGACGATCGGTCGTCCGAGCCAGTGCGAGGCCTTGGCAAGAGACGATGCCTTCGCCGTTACGAGGCCCTCGAGTTTCGGCGCAGCCCCACCGACGGCTGTTCCAGCGAACGTCACCTGTCCGGCATCGGCCGTCAGCGCGATCGTGGTCTGTGCGGCGCCGCCCGTCGTCAACGCACGCATGGGCATGACGCGGGTATCGAGCCGAACACTTTCGCCTTGCCACCGGAACGTCCCGCTCGCCTGCAACGGTCCCGTCATGTTGCCGGCGTCGACGGTCATGTCGATCGCCTTGAATTCTTCCAATACGCGCATGCGCTCATCCAGCCGCACGAGGGTGCCGTCGACGATGCGCAAGCGCCCGAGGGCAAAGCCCTCGCCGCCTGCCGACCGTGAACCGCGCGCGGCATCGGTCGCGCCCTTGGCGAAATCACGCAAATCTTCCGGCAGTTCATCGAGGCTCAAGGGGCCGACCTTGGCATAGCGCGTGCGTTGCAAGCTCGCTGCCGCGAAATCCCAATTGTTGCGGCCCTCAGCATCGGTGATCAGCGTGATGCGGGGACCGTGCATCACCACGCGATCGATGACGACTTGCTTTGAGAGCAGCGGCCAGAATTGGATCGTCGCATCCAATCTCGGCATCGTCGCGAGCGGCGCCCCCGCCATGCCCGGTGGGTTGGATAGCGTCACGTTCCCAACCGTGACCGCGACGTCGGGCCAGAACGAGATCGTTGGACGACCAGTCATGATCAGATCACGACCGGTCCGCGCCTTTACCTCAGCAACAAGTCGATCGCGCACGAGATCAACAGGGGCGAGGACGAAGACCGCCACAGCCCCGGCTCCCGCCATCACGACGCCGCCGAGCACGGCATAGCCCAGGAAACGCATCATACGGGCGACGCCGGAGCGCTCATCATCGGCCATGTCGGCGGCAGCGCTACGGCGCGGGTTAGACGTAAAGCCATCGGGCGACGACGGCCTGTCGACCCGGCGTGCAGCCGGACGCCGGACCAGTGACGACGGCCCAGACAGCCCCGAAGCAGATGGGCCCGAAGCAGATGGGGCAGAACCAGATAGGCCAGGGCCCAAGCCACCTCGGGCAGGACCGGTCCGCGCCACGCGCGGGAGGGCCTCGACGAGGTCATCGAGATCCGAGGAATCGACGCGCGGCGGCGGCGGTACGGCCTGTCGACCCGGTCGATCCAGGGGCGTCACATCGAGCGCCTGCCTCGGCGGCTGGCGCAACGAGGGCTCGTTGGCATGCGGCCGCGCCGAATCCTGCGATGGCCGTCGCGGACCGTCGTCGCGCGAGGGACGGAAACTGCCGAAGTCGTCGCGGTCGGTCATGAAGGGCAGGCCGGATGAACGCAGCACTTAGCTCGGCATTTCGTCAGGTCGGGCATATAGACTGTGAATGGGCATATCGAATGCGAGGCCGCGCGCCAAGCGACCACTACCACGTCCCCACAGGCGCAACCTCGGACGTGAACTAACAATTGAATATCGATCAATTGTGACGGAGCTGGGTCGAATTGAGCGTGATTCGCCAGCGTGTAGCCCGTCAAGCGCTGAAATACATATGTCATGCGCGTGAATTGAGGGGCCGATTTACTTGCGCCACAGGGCACAGCCGCACTATACTGCAGGTGTGACGAGAGAGCTTGTGACGCCTTGAAGCTGTCGGGCAGAAGGGCCGTGCAACCCACGGCTGATTCGGTGTTCGTATCGGGTCGAAGCTGGTGTGGTTTTACTCGGTCGCCCTTGGGCGACGCGAAAGCCATTCGGTTTGCAGCCGTTGGCGGACCGCACACATGAGCACTGCTAAACGCTTTTCACGAGACTCATTGTCCCGTCAATTCGGCGCGCCCGAAAATGACGGCATCGTGCGGTGCGATGCCTGCCCTGTATTGTGCCGTATCCGGCCAGGACGACAAGGCGCGTGCGCGCGTTATGGCAATTCCGACGGGTATTTGGTTCGCCTCGACCCCCTCGTTTTACTTGCCGCCGACACCGCCGTTGAGGTGACTGCTTATTCGCCTGCGTCGCAAACGTTCGTGACCGGCATTGGTTCCGGAACAACCTACCCGGATTATAAGCCGGCGCCATTCATCGTCGGCAGCGAGCACGACGGCGTCGATACCGTCACGGTCGTAACCGAAGGCATCTTTTCCTATTGCGGCGTCAAGGTGAAGATCGACACCGACCGGCACCTCGGCCCTGAGACGGCAACCATCCGTGCCGGCGGCGAAGCCGTGGGACATGTGACGACTGCGGAATACGGATCTCAGATGCTGTCGATCGGTGGGGTACGACATCTGACCGGCGGCTCAAAGAAGGAGGGCAACGTCACGTGTGAAACATTGCTCGCCCTGTGCAACGGCGACGCCGTCGACCTCGCCATCGATGGTGGGCACTGCGTGCGCGTGCAAGCCGGGCACGCGCCGATCGTCGATGGCCATGCCGAAATCCGCATGCGTGTCGGCTGCGGATCAGCGACCGTCGGCATCTTCGCTCAGCAATGGGCCGGCATCGTGGACGAGGTCATCGTCGTCGACGACCACATCACGGGTGTCCTGACCGAGCATCAGGCTGGTCGCGTGCTCGATATGCGCCCGGCCGGTGTGCGGGTGCGCGGACGCAAATCGACGCCGGGCCGCTATTTCAAGGTTGCCGAACCCGGCTCGGGATGGGGCGGCACCGACATCACCGATCCGCTCTCGATCATCCAGAGCATCGATCCCAAGACAGCGTGGCCGGGCTTGAGACTGCTCATGACCTCGACGACGGGGGAGGATGCGCTCTACCTCGTGCTCGACGACGCCTTGACGCCGGTGCCGTCGGTGATGCCGGCAGCTGTTCGTGCCGTGGTCGATCGAATTGCTGAAAATTGCGAGCCGTCGCTCTGTTCAGTGCTGTTCATGGCTGGAGCCGGTGGCAGTCTGCGCGCGGGCGTGACCGAAAATCCGGTCCTGCTGACCCGCTCCGTCGCGCGGGGTGAAACCAGGGTTACCATGGGCGGCGCGCCCGTCCATGTCTGGGGTGGCGGTGGCATCACCATCATGGTCGACGTGCTCAGCCTGCCAAAGAACGCCTTTGGCTACGTGCCGACGCCCGCCATCGTCGCACCGATCGAATTTACCCTGCCGAGGGCGCTGTATGCCTCTCTCGGTGGTCACATGGCGTCGATTGTCCCGATCGGCGACGTGATCGCCGCGTTTGGTGCGTCCGCGCGCATCGAGCGACGGTCGAACGCCGCCCCCGATCTTTCACTCACCCCGCTGTCCGTCCGGTAGATGAAGAGGAACGTCTTATGCGTGTCACCAAAGTGAAGCCGTCGAAGAATGTTGCGCAGCATCGCTCAGCGACAACCAAATCCGGCAAACCTTCGCCCGTAAAAGCGATCACAAAGTCGACCAAGTCCCAAAACCGGTCGCTACCGCTTGCCGTCTCCGACAAACCGGCGGTGAAGCGGGGTGCCACGCAACCGGCGCCCGTCGATCCGGCGCCGGGCACACTCGACGGGCAAGTCAGTTTCCATATGCGTCGCGCCTATCAGCGCACCTGTCACATCTTCAATGAGATGATGGCGCGCTTCGATCTGACGCCGCCGCAGTACTCAGCCATCGCCCGTATCGACGAGATGGGGCCGATGTCGCAAAGCCGGCTCGAGCGCGAAACGTCACTGGAGGCGAGCGAACTGCTCAACGTCGTCGGTCGCCTCGTGCGCCGTGGTCTGATCCGACCCCGCCCAACGCCGCTCGATCCGCGCACGATCCAATTGGAACTGACGGCGGATGCACACGCCCTCATGGCCGACATGAAAACCGCCATCGACAAGGTCAACGCCAAGATCGTCGCCCCGCTTTCGCCGGCTGAAGCCGCGACATTGCGTGACCTGTTGGATCGGTGCGGTTGATCACCTGGAGCGCGTCCCGGGCCTTGCGCGAGCGGCTCG
>JANOAW010000849.1:0-3982 GCA_031411355.1 Hyphomicrobiaceae bacterium
ATTGGCCGGTTCCTGTGCATCTGATCACCGGCGATGACGACAAATTCCGCGCCTTCAAACTCGCGGATGCGGCGCTGGCTGCCTCCGGCACGGTGACGCTCGAACTCGCCCTCGCGGGCACACCCATGGTCGTCGCCTACAAGATGGACAAGATCGCGTGGAGCTTTCGCTTTCTGATGAAGGCCAACTCCATCGTGCTGGCCAATCTGGTGCTCGGTCGGAACGCTTTTCCCGAGTTTCTGCAGGACGCCGTGGAGGGTGAAACACTGGCCGAGGCAATCGCGCCGCTGTTGGCTGATACCAAGGCGCGCCAGGAGCAAACGGCGGCACTCGCCGAAATTCCGGCCCTGATGTTGCTCGACGCGACGACGCCGAGCGAGGCTGCGGCCCGCATCGTGCTCGACATCGCAGACAGGGGACGAGCGCCTTTGGCTTGATGTGGATTACGGAGCGCTCGGGGGCGATGCCAACGCCGCCTTGGCCCAGACATACGCGCTGTCCACGAGCTCGGTATGCCGATGCCAGTCGAGCAAGCTCATGTCGGCTGGCAACGGCGGCTTGAGATGCAAATCATCCTTGGTCAGATGACGCTCGTAGTCGCGGCGATGGGCAACGAGTGCGCGCAGCAGCACGGTCGCGATCCCAGGCGCATCCGGCAGGCGACCACGTGCAAACGGATTGACGAGCGAACGCATCAACGCCCCGCGCGAGGGCAAACGCGTGTAGTCGACGGGAAACCGCGCCAGTTTGGCTGCTTCGAGGCTCATGACGACGTTCGGCCCGCTCTTGAGATCGCGCATCACCTTGACGGGTACGTTGTCTATCAGACCGCCATCGACCAGCATGTCGCCGTCGGCCGTATAGAAAGGTGGCAGCAACAGCGGGATCGAACTCGATGCGCGCACGGCCTGCCACAGCAGGCCCGAGCGATGCACTTCGATGCGGTTCTCGGACAGGTTGGTCGAAACGCAGAAAAACGGCAGCCACAGATCTTCGATGCGTCGTTGACCGAACAGGTTCGCGAGTTCGGCGTCGTAGACGGTGTGATCGAGAATGCTGTAGCGGGGGACCGTATAACGCCGCATGGCGCGACGCTGGACGAACGACAGATCAACGGCTGCGTCGATTTCGGTGGTGGTTGCGCCGGCTGCGAATGCGGCTGTCATGGCGCTGCCACCGGACGTACCGCCCATCATGTCAAAGGTCAGGCCGGATTCGAGCAGCGCTTTGTACACCCCGACGTGGGCGACACAGAAGGCGCCGCCGCCGCCTGCGACGAGACCGCGGGCGGACCCCGCGATGAAGCGGCCCACGCGTCGCAGATCATCGGGCGTATCGAGCGCCACATGGTGATGCATGGCGATGTCTCGGCCAACGAGCCAGCGCGCAGTGCCGACGATGTCGCGCCGCTCGTCATGCAAAAGAACGAGGCGGCGTTGCGCACGCGGCATGGTCTCGAACGCCACCTGCTCGACGGCGTTTGGCGTTTCGGTGGCATCGAAAGCTGCAATCGACACCGCCAGATCGGCCTGTCGCACGGCCTTCAACGACCACGACGTCGGCAGCGGGTCGGTGACGTACAGGATCGTTTCGGCGCGTGATTCGAGGGCATTCAGAGTTTGCGTTGCCGCCGCGCTGTCGACATCAGTGCCAGCCGGCAACAGGTCGCTGGCGCGTTCGGCGTCGATCACAAGGGTCGGACCCGTCGCCTCGAAGACGGCTGCGAGCCGTGCGACGATGTCGCGCGTCAGCCTCCATCCACCCGCCGCGATCAGCGCGATCGTGCGAGGACGCGGGTCGGGCGTGGCCGATCGACCGGCCGTCGTCGTGGCGAGGCGGCGTGCCAACATCGCCGTGACGGCGGCTGGAAGCGCGGGCAGGCGGGCCGCCAGGGCGTCGTAGTCGGCACGGGCCAGCCTGAGTACGATCGAGTCCCGCAACGCCGAGACGGTCGCCGTACGGGTACCGCCAGCAAAGAAAGCGATTTCACCAATGGTTTCGCCGGCGCCGATCTCGTTGACCGGTTCGGTTCGTCCGGCGACCATGACGCCAAAGCGACCGGACACCACAATGAAAAGATGCTCCGCCGTCTCACCTTCTCGGACAAGAGCGGCGCCCCTGGTCAGGGACAACGTATCGAATTCGGACACGAGTCGGTCCCGGTCGCGCGAGTCGAGGCCGGCGAACACTTCGGGGATTGGCGTGGGATCGGGCATTTCGGCAGATACGTACGCTTCGGGGCAAGATTCGGGGCAGGTTTTCGCGCAACGTGCAGATCGACATCTGTAGTGCGGCTTTCTGGCACGGTAGCCGAGCGACACGAATGGCGCCAGCCGTCGAGGCACGTTCTCGGGGGCAGACGTCGGGTGCTGCGGCACGCCGATCGTCAAGCTCGGAGGCGAGCCGCGGATCGACAGCCGTCGACGTCAGCGCCGCCGGTATCTGTGTGAGGCTTGCCATGGCAAAGCCGAGAAGCGCCGCGCCGAAGAACACGCACGCATTTCGCCTGTGGCTGCGCACCTTTATGTCGGCCATCATCCAGCGTCCTTCGATCTCGTTTGAGCCGCCGCATTTTATGCAATCAGGACCGATTTAAAGTTGCGCAATTGAATGTTTCCACAATTTTAAGTTGATTTTATCGCGATACGGCGCCTGTGCGCCTCGGATGACTGCCTTCCCATTTTCCGCGACCTCCGCCACAGACCCTGCAGCACGTATTTTTAGAACTTCGGGAGAGACAGTGGCGAACCTCGTCTTCATCAATCGATTTTTTCATCCCGATACGTCTGCGACCAGTCAGATGCTGAGTGATCTCGTGTTCGGTCTCGCCGAGCGGGGACACGCGGTCAGCGTGATCACGTCGCGGTTGTCGTATGCCGACGACAGCGTCAGCTTTCCGGCCACCGAGACCATCAACGGCTTACGCGTCGTTCGCATCTGGACCACGCGGTTCGGCCGCGCACGCTTGATCGGTCGCGCCTTGGATTATCTGACCTTTTACCTCAGCGTCGTGCTGTCGATTCTGCGCCATGTGCGGCGTGGCGACATCGTCGTGACCAAAACCGACCCACCGATGCTGGGCGTCGTCACGCTGCCGTTCATTCGGGTGAAGAGGGCCCGCGCGATCAATTGGCTGCAGGATATTTTTCCCGAGGTGGCCGAGGCGGTTCTCGACCAGAAAAATGCGCCTGCGAAACTCGTTTTCGGGTTGCTGCGACGCATTCGGGATGCCTCTTTGCGGCGGTGCGACGGCTGCGTTGCGATCGGCTCGAAAATGGCGGCAAAGCTGATCGACCGCGGGGTTCGACCAGACAAGATCACCATCTCGCCCAATTGGGCGGACGAAAGCGTGATCCGGCCCATTGCAGCCGAGGCGAACACGCTGCGCCCGGCGTGGGGGCTGGCGGATGCGTTCGTCGTTGCCTACTCCGGCAATCTCGGTTTTGCCCACGATTATCGGACGTTTCTCGATGCGATGACAGCTTTGGAGGCTGCGGTGCCAGCCGGGAGACCTGTGCGCTGGCTGTTTGTCGGTGGGGGCGTGGGTGCCAGACGGCTGCAGGAGGACGTCACGCGCCGCGGCCTGACATGCGTGCAATTTCGACCGTATCAGCCCATGGCGCGGTTGGCCGAAAGCCTGTCCGTCGGTGACGTCCATCTGGTCAGCCTGAGGCCCGAACTGGAGGGGCTGATCGTGCCGAGCAAGATCTACGGCATCGCGGCCGCCGGGCGGGCTGCGATTTTTCTTGGCGCAGCCGATGGGGAAGTGGCTGCCATGTTGGCGTCCGACCAGAGCGGGGTGACCGTTGCTCAGGGCGATTCCGCAGGGCTCGTGGCTGCAATCACCATGCTCGCAGCCGATCGGTCGAAAACCGACCTTATGGGGCAGAAAGCGCGTCTCGCCTACGATCGGGCCTACACCCGCGGACATGCCGTCGGGCGCTGGGACGCCTTGATCGCGGATCTGACCGTCGACCACAAC
>JANOAW010000850.1:0-5369 GCA_031411355.1 Hyphomicrobiaceae bacterium
GGCCTGTCTCGACCGCCTGCGCATCCCGACGACCGGCCTCGCTCGCCACGGCCGGTTGTTTCAGACATAGCCTTCGTGTATGTCTCTGAACCGGTCTTCAGGGGCGCGCCCGGAGGCCGGTCCGATGCCGCCACCGCCCGATGTCACCAATCTGATGACGTCGCCTTTGACCAGGCGCATGTTGGCGACCTTGGAGTGCAGTGCCGTCGTCTGGCTATCGCGAATGAGGGTCAGGCTGCCGGCAGCCCCGGCTCCGCCGCCATGCAATCCGTAGGGCGTGAAACGGAAGCGGTCCATCTGGGCCGTAAATACGGCGCTGTCGGCGTCGATGCGCCAGGACCGGGTCAGCCCGAGGCCACCACGATAGCGACCGTCACCGCCTGATCCGGGCACGAGGCCGTAGCCAAGGAACGTCACGGGCACATCGGCTTCGATCATTTCGATCGGGATGGCGGCGTTGTTGTGCATGCCGAACGAGTGCGCGCTGGCCCCATCGCCGTCCGGATGGGCGCCGCAGCCGCCCACCTCGATTTCGACCAGCACCTTGCGCATCCCGTCGGCCGATTGTGTCTGGAACGAGCAGACGTAGCTGACGGCATAATAGGCGGCCGGCATACGCTCCGGGATGGCTTTCGAGAGGGCGCCGAACAACACGTTGAGCAGCACGTGGCAGGGCGCGATCCGGTGCGCGACGGGGGCTGGATGACGCGCCGACACGACGAGCCCTTCGGGCGCCACGATCTCGATGGGACGATAGCAGCCGGCGTTCGGTACCATCTGCCGGTCGGCTGCGGCGACGACGGCGAAATAGACAGCCGAAGACGATGATCCGAGTGTCGCGTTGATCGGCCCGCGCACTTCTGCGGCCGAGCCCGAGAGATCGACGATCATGCGGTCGCCACGGATGGTGATCTCGGCGTGGATGCGCACCGGCGTGTCGGTTTCGATGCCGTCGTCGTCGAGAAAATCTTCGAACGCATAGACGCCGTCGGGCATGCGGCGGATGCAGTCACGCATGGCCGCTTCCGAGGCATCGAGCAGTCGGGCTGCGGCCGCCTCGAGGGTCGCTGCGCCATATTTTGACGCCAGCCGCGCAATGGCCTCGCAGCCGACGCCGAGCGACGCGATCTGCGATTGCAAATCTCCCATCACGGTCGCGGGTTGCCGCACGTTCTGGGCGATCAATGACCAGAGCGCCTCGTTGCGCACGCCGCCAGCGAACAGTTTTACCGGCGGAATGCGCAAGCCCTCCTGATAGATCTCGGTCGCGCCCGCAGCATAGCTGCCGGGGGACATGCCGCCGACGTCGAGGTGGTGGCAGAGCGTGCCGACGATGGCGACGCGGCGCCCGTCGTGGAAGACGGGCCGGAAGGCGACGATGTCGGGCAGATGTTGACCGCCGCAATAGGGGTCGTTGGTGACGACGACATCGCCGTCGTCCCATTGGTCTGCCGGGACGAATTTTTCAACGATCGTGCGCAAGCACCAGCTCATCGAGTTCAGGTGCTGGGGAATGCGGGCGGATTGCGCGATGTTCCAGCCGTCGGCGTCGAAGATGGCGGTCGAGTAATCCAGCATTTCGCGCACGATCGTCGATCGGCTCGTGCGCCACATCGTGACGTCCATGTCGGCTGCGGCGGAGGTCAGCGCATGGCGCAGCACTTCCAATTCGATGGCGTCGAGCGACGTCATGCAGTCGCCTCCTTGCGTTCGGCGACGAGATGGCCGCCGTCGGCGCGACTGAGCGTCCAACCCGGTGCGAGATAAACGGTCGTATAGTCCTCCTCGATCACCGCCGGACCGGCAAGGCGCGCATCGACGCCGATCGATTCGCGCCGCCAAACCGGAATCGTCATCCAGGCATCGCCGACGAAGACGCGCCGGCGACCCATCGCCTGCGCCGTCGCTATGGCCGACGATCGGGATTTGCCAGTGCTCGGTTCCGGCCGCCCGAGCCGCCCTGTCGCGGTCAGCCTCACGGTGACCATATCGACGATGTCGTCGGGTGCGCAGTAGGAAAAGCGCTTGAGGTGCTGGGCGTGAAAGCGCGCGGCGACGACGTCGATGCCAGCCGCGTCGATGCCGGCCGCGTCGGTGCCATCGCCGTCAAACGGTACGGTGAGTTCGAACGCCTGCCCCCGATAGCGCAGGTCGATCGAGACGGCCGTGGTCCGCATGGCATCGGCAATGCCGTCGGACGACAGGCGGGCATGTGCCGCGGTGGTCATGTCCTCGACCATACGATCGATCATGGGCGCGGCGGCGGCATCGAAGCGGCGCACGCGCGCACGGGCAAACGCATGCACGATGTCGGCGTCGAGAATGCCGCGCGCCGACAGCGTACTGGCGTCGACCGGAAAGACGATGCGGCGCATGCCGAGTTCCTCGGCGACGGCACATGCGTGCACCGAGCCGGCGCCACCGAAACTCAGCATCGTGAAATCACGCGGGTCGAGGCCTTTCTCGAACAGACTGACGCGGATCGCTGCCGCAAGGCTGGTATTCGTGATGCGCAGAAGACCGGCGGCGGCTGCATCTCGTGACACCGCGAGCGGCACGGCGATGCGCTCGGCCATGGCCTGCGCCGCCGCATCGAGATCGAGTGCCATCGTGCCACCGAGGAAATACGCGGCGTCCAGCCGGCCAAGCACAAGATTGGCGTCCGTGACCGTCGGCTCCGTACCGCCACGCCCATAGCAGACCGGCCCGGGCCGCGCGCCGGCGCTGCTTGGCCCGACGCTGATCCGCCCGCCAGCTTGCACGCGCGCGATCGAGCCGCCGCCGGCGCCGATGGTGCGGATTTCAATCATCGGCACGCGCACCGGCAGGCGATCGATCTCGCTCTGTGTGACGATCTCCAACCGGTCGTCGCGGACCACCGAGACATCGAAACTGGTGCCGCCCATGTCGACTGCGACAACATTGGTGAGTGCCAACGTGCGCGACAGGCCGAGCGCCGCCATGGCGCCCCCACTCGGCCCCGACAGCAACAGCCGCACGGGTTCATCGGCCGCGGTCGCGGGCGCGCACACGCCGCCGTTGGATTGCACGATCAACAGGCGCGGCGCGAAAGCCTCGGCGCGCATGCGCGCTTCCAGACGCTCGATATAGCCACGCACGACGGGCTGCAGCAACGCATTCAGAACGGTGGTGCTGGTGCGTTCGTATTCGCGGATTTCGGGACTGATCTGTGATGAGCGCGAGATGGTCAGGTGTGGCAGGGCCGCGGCGATGCTTTGCGCGAGAATTATCTCGTGTGCGGGGTTGGCATAGGCGTGCAGGAGAGCGATCGCGACGGTCGAGATATCGAGATCGCGCAATCGCGCGACCATGGCGGCGGTCGCGGCTGCGTCAGGTACGATTTCCGCCGTCCCGTCTGCGCGCATGCGTTCGGCATAACCGATGCGTCGATGGCGTGGCACGAGGGCTTCGACCGGACGCGGCCACACGGAATAGACATCGCGCCGATTGTGGCGGCCGATCTCGAGCACGTCCTCGAAACCGGCGGTCGTGATCAGGGCTGCAGCCGGCAGTTTGCGTTCGAGCACGGCGTTGGTCGCGATGGTCGTGCCATGCAAGACGTAGCCGACGTCGTCGAGCGTGAAACCGTAGCGCTGGCTTGCGCCTTTGATGCCCTCGATCAGTCCGATGGACGGGTCGTCCGGCGTCGTCGGCAGCTTGAAGGGCACGATGCGCCCGTCACGGCTGTCGAGGATCTGCAGATCGGTGAAGGTGCCGCCGATGTCGACGCCGATCCGAACCGGTTTGCTTGCATACGAGCGCGTGGCCATGGGGTGCCTTAGACCGGAACCACATAGCCGTCACGCCGCGGGTCGCAACCGCCCGTCAACATGCCGGTCGATGGATCGCGTGCGACGCCCTGCATACCGCCGACCTTCATGGTCCACGGTCCCGCATCGACGATCTCGTGGCCGCGCCGCCGCAATTCGTCGATAACGAAGCGGGCGATGCGTGTCTCGGGCTCGATCGCGCGACCGTCCCACAACCGCACGCGCGGTTGCTCGATGGCGTCTTGCAGCCCGTGGCCGAAATCGACGTGCTGAACCAGCGCCTGCACCTGTGTCTGCATGATGCCGTAACTGCCGGGCGTACCGAGCGCCAGCACGGCATCGCCACCCCGCATGGAGATCGACGGCGACATGCACATGGGCAGCACGGCGCCCGGTCGCGACCGGTTCGGCGAGGTCGTCTGCACGTCGGCCCAGTACAGGAAATTGTTCAGGCAGACGCCCGTGTCGGGGACGATGACGCCTGACCCGTAGGGCGCACCGATGCTGTTGGTGAGGCACACGAGATTGCCTTCGGCATCACCGGCGCTCATCGAGGTCGTGTGTGTCTCGGCTTTTGGCGTCGGGGTCCATTGCTCGGTCGGGCCGGTGATCGGTTTGTTGTCGCATACACGGCCCCGCAGCTCGGCAATTCGCGCTTCACCAAGTAACTGCTCAACTTCGGCTGCGCCGGCGAAATTGTTGGCGATGCGATCGCCGGCCGCAAGGCGAATAGCGCGCAACACCGTGTCGATGTGATCGGCGCCGTTGTTGTCGAATTTCGACAGATCGATGCCGTCGAGAATGCGCAAGGTCTGCAACATCTGAAAGCCCTCGCACGGGGGCGCTGGGACATGCACGGTGAGATCGCGATAGCGTGCCGTGGCCGGCGCGTGCCAGGCGTTCGCGATGCGCTCGGGCATGGCCTCCATGTCGGCCATCGTGACACTGCCGCCGCCAGCCCGCACACACGCGACCAGCGCCTGGCCGAGAGCGCCCGCATAGAGATGTTTCGGTCCGTTTTTCGCCAGCGCCTCATAGGTCCGCGACAACGCGGTCTGGCGCAATATCCAGCCGAGGCGCAAACTGCCGGAGCCGTCGGTATACGCCTGCGCCCACGGTCCGTGGAGTTCGGGATATTTGGCGAGATCGGGGGCGGTTGCGTTGGTCTCGAGGACGTTGAACTCGGTCACCGCGTAGCCGTCGCGGGCGAGCCGGATCGCGGGCTCGAGACAATCGGCGAGTGGCAGCCGGCCATAGCGGGCGTTGATTTCCGCCCAGCCGCCGAAGTTGCCGGGCGTGCCGACCGCGTGTGCCCCCCGATACAAGGCCTCCCGCTCGGTGAACCGGTCGATTGGAAACTCGGCTGGTACGGGCGAGACGAAGTTCAACGCCTGCATGCGCCGCTCTTTGGCGATCCAGCAGGTGGCGAGCCCCATGCCGGCGAGGCTCGACATGAAGGGCTCGACCACGTTCAAGGCCGCGGCTGTCGCAACGATCGCATCGAACGCGTTGCCGCCCTTGATCAGCATCTGCGCACCCGCTGACGCCGCGAGCGGGTGCGCCGCGGCGACGATGCCG
>JANOAW010000851.1:0-8247 GCA_031411355.1 Hyphomicrobiaceae bacterium
CGATATTGATCTTGCGCACGCCGTGCTTGATGCCGCGCTGGATCTCCTCCACGGGCACGCCCCAGGTCTGAGGCATCTCGCCGCCGTACTGGTTGATGATGTCCTGCAGGTCCTGCGGCACCGAGGACGAGCCATGCATGACCAGGTGGGTGTCGGGCAGGCGGCGGTGGATTTCCTCGATCACATGCATGGCCAGGACTTCGCCGTCGGGCTTGCGCGAGAATTTGTAGGCGCCGTGCGAGGTGCCCATGGCAATGGCGAGCGCATCGACCTGCGTTTCCTGGACGAATTTCACGGCTTCATCGGGGTTGGTCAACAACTGGTCGTGGGACAGTTTTCCCTCGGCGCCGTGGCCATCTTCCTTCTCGCCCATGCCGTGTTCGAGCGAGCCGAGCACGCCCAATTCGCCTTCAACGGAAATGCCGCCGAGGTGGGCCATGTCGACCACCGTCTTGGTGACAGCGACGTTATAATCCCAATCGGCTGGCGTGCTGCCGTCGGCTTTGAGTGAGCCGTCCATCATGACGGAGGTAAAGCCGGCCTGCACGGCGGTCATGCAGGTGCCTGGCTCGTTGCCGTGGTCGAGGTGCACGCAAACGGGGATGTGCGGGTAGATCTCGGTCACGGCGTCCATCATGTGCTTCAGCATGATGTCGTTGGCGTAGCTGCGGGCGCCGCGGCTGGCCTGGATGATGACAGGCGCATCGAGCTTGTCGGCGGCCGCCATGATGGCCAATGCCTGTTCCATGTTGTTGATGTTGAAGGCAGGCACGCCGTAGTCGTTCTCGGCGGCATGGTCGAGAAGCTGGCGAAGGGTGATGCGGGCCATGGCGGCGGTCTCTGGTAAAAGCCAACGGGGCAAAAGGTTAACGTTGGGCGCGGTCTATCGGAATGCACGGTCGGGGCCAAGTGGCACGCTGCAACGCGGTCTGCAAAGTCTTGGCCAATACTTCTGGCGACTGAGTCCGCGCGCTCGAATTGATCCACCAAGCCCTGACCGCCGACGGAATGATTGGCAAAGTCGGGTTCGTTTGATGCTTCAAGCCCTCACCGCGCCGCCAACCCACACCAGCGCGCCATGAACAGAGCGATAGACTTGGTGATCCGGCGCACGCTGTCGATCTCCACGGCCTCATCGATGCCGTGCACGTTGCGACTGGTCGGGCCGTACACGAGGGTTGGGATCTTGTCGTAGAGCATGGTGACGCGCGCATCGAGGTAAGCCGGCGTGACCAGATCGGCGAGCGGCTGTGCAAATACCGTTTCATGCGCGCCGGCGAGACATTTTTCCGCGTCGCTGCCCGGTTCGAGGACAAAACCTTCGGCAAAAAAGCCAGTCCACTGCACCGTCGGCGGATTGTTGCCGAAACCCGGTTCGCTGCGCGCAAGTGCTGAAATGCGGTCTTCGACGGCGCGACGCACGCTGTCGGCGGATACGCCGGGATACATGGCAAAGCGGCAATGCACGGTACATTCAGCAGGTACCGACGAATTCCAGTCGCCACCTTCGATACGGCCGATATTCAGGTTGATGGGATGGTCCAAGCCGGCGAAATAACGGTGGCGCACCCGCTCGTCGTTGGCTGCGGCTTCGAGCTCGCGGAGCGCTGCGACGACTTTATAGGCGCCGTCGATGGCATTGAGGCCGGATCGCATGACGCGCGTATGCGCCGGGCGGCCCGTGACGCGCACGGAGAACCAGACGACGCCGGCGTTCGCGCGCACGATCTTTTCGTCTTCCGGTTCGGGGCAGATGACCGAGTCGGCCCGGTAGCCGCGGATGGACGTCGAGAGCGTGCCGTTGCCCGTGCTCTCCTCCTCGACCACGGATTGGATGTGCACCGTCGCCGACGGTTCGAAGCCGGCCGCGCGCACCGCGTCGAGCGCGAAGATGTTGGCGGCCAGCCCCGCCTTCATGTCGGCTGAGCCTCGACCATGCAACCAGCCGTCGTGGACGACGGGATCGAACGGCGGATGTCGCCACATGTCGACTGGTCCGGGCGGAACCACGTCGACGTGGGCGTTGAGAATCAGCGACCGACCGGTTTCGATCGCCGGCCGCCAGCTGCCGACCACATTCCAGGCGTTGTCGTATGACGTCTCCGATACCGGACCGAAGCCCGGATGCGACGCCAGATCTTCGACGCGCAATTGCCAGCGATCCATCGTCAACGCGCGCGATCGCAAAGCCTGAAAGACAAAATCCTGCACCGTCGCCTCACGCCCGCGGGTCGACGGAAAGCGGACCAGGGCTTGCGTGAACGCGATCTGGCGATCGAAGGCTGTGTCGACAGCGGCGAGAATTCTGGTCTCGTCCATCGAGAGCGTAGGCACGGCAGGCAGGTTGGTTGTCGGCACGGGGCACGCTCCAGGATCAATCGGCCGAGACGGCGTTGGGCGGTCGCCAAGGCTGCCAACTATGTCAGAGGTAGATACAGGAGCAACCCTGCCATTTTCTCGCCTGTCGTTTTTCGGCGCGCGCTGTCCGTGGACAGATGTATACATGGCCATCCCTCCCTTCGACGCAGAGATTGCGATCTTAACGTCACTTGGAACATTCGCAGGCCTTGGCTATAGTCCGTCCCGGGGCGGGTCCAAAATGTGTTCGGCCGGCCAGATGTCTTGGAAACTATCGTCCGCGCCCGGTGTGGCTGCGCGTTGGCCGGGCGAAGGAGTTGGTCGCGTATGAGATGCAATCCGTTGCGTTGGCTGTGGGGGCTGCTGCCGATCGCAGCGCTCGGGTATGCCGTCGCCCACTACGAGCGCGTCCGCATCGAAACCGACCTGCAGCAGCGGACCGAGATCGAGTTGCGCAACAAGGGTTTACGTTGGCCGTCGATCAAGTTCAACGGCCGAGACGGTGTGTTGACAGGGCGAGCGATCGACGAAGCCGAGCCGCAAACGGCCGAACGCGAAGCCGCCGGCGTCTGGGGCGTGCGCGTGGTCGAAAGCCGCGCCGAACTGATTGAAAAAGCCGACGCCTACACATGGTGGGCAGATCACGACGGACGTCGCGTCGTCGTCAGAGGTTTGGCTCCCAATGAAAATACGCGCGCCTCGATCCTCGGCGTCGCCCGGCAGACGTTTGCCGGCGTGACCGTGGTCGACGAGATGCGCCTTGCGCGCGGCGTGCCCTCGCAAGACACGTGGCTGACCGGCGTCGACTTCGGCTTAAAGCAACTGCGCGCGCTCAAAACCGGCGAAGTCCGGCTCGACGGTCTGGGCTTGTCGGTGTCCGGCGAAGCAGCGACGCAGCAGACTTACGCGTCGATCAAGACGGCGCTTGCGAGCGGCCTGCCGGCTAATATCCGCTTGACCGACGATCGGGTGACGCCGCCGGTCATCAAACCGTATACGTGGAGCGCACGGGCTGCCAATAAGCAACTCACGCTGTCGGGCCATGTCCCGAACCTGCGAATCCGGAACGAAATTCAAGCCGTGGCGCGGGAGGTTTTCAAGCGCGACGCGGGGGGACGCCTGGATTTCGGCGATGGCGCACCAACCGGCTTCACGACTATCGTCGCGGCCGTCGTGCGAGACCTCGGACGCATCGACGAGGGGTCGGCGAACCTGACTGATTCGACCTTGACGATCGACGGCATGGCGGCGGACGAAGTGACCGCGCAAGCCATTCGCCGTTCATTGCGGGCAGCGATGCCCGGCACAATCCGTCTCAACGATCAAATTCGTTTCCGAGAACCGGTGGCCGCGGCCCCAGCGATCATTTCGCCCTATATCGGCGGGGTCGAGATCGAACAAAACCGTGTTGTGTTGACCGGTTTCGCCGTGTCTGAGGCTGCACGTGGACAAATTGAACAGTCAGCGCGCACCCGCTTTCCAGGTCGCGCCGTCGACAACCGTATGGCGATCGGATCAGGCGCACCCGAGGGGTGGGTGAAATGCTTCGACGGCGGTATGCTCGGATTGGCTCGGGTCGGAAGTGGCCGAATGGCGCTGGCTGATCGGCGGCTCGACGTCATCGCGCGCACCGACGACGAGGATCTCGTTGGAGCCGTACCGTTGGATGTGCGTGCGGCCGTGCAAGGTGCGTGCGACGTCAACGTGCGGCTGGACTATGTCGCCGCGCCTGAGCCCGATCTACGCTGGAGTGCGAAACGGGACGGCGAGGTTGTCGTCCTGTCTGGCGATGTTGTGAGCGCGGCCGCTCGGACCGCCTTGGTCGGGCAAGCTCGGCGTCAGTTTCCGCGCGCTAATGTGCGCGACGACATGAGAGTCGTCGACAACAAATCTAAGAACTGGCCGCGAGCCGCCGAAATCGCACTTGCCTCGCTGGCCGACGTCGATGTGGGTGAGGCACTGCTCGACCGACAGACACTGACCGTCGTCGGGGAAATGCGCTATGAACCGAGCGCCCTCGAACGGGTGCGGGAACGACTGCGCCGCGACCTGCCACGCGGGTATGGCGGGCGGGAGCAGATCACCATGCTTCGGCCTCAGTCATCTCCGCCAGCAGCGCCATTGGCCGCGGCGCCTCCGGCAGCAACGCCGCCCGTGTTGCAAATCCCGCCCGTCGACACGGCGGCGGCGCCAGCGCGCGGTCCGTCGACGGTGGCCGGCCAAGTCTGCCAAGCTCGATTGCGCGACACAGCGCGCAGTGGCGTGATCAATTTCGACCGTGCACGCGCGCTGTTGACAGGTGAAAGCACGCTCACCCTCGACCGGATCGCTGCCATCGCACGCAACTGTCCAGGGGTGCGCATCGAAATTGAGGGGCATACGGACGCAGAAGGGACACCCGAGCGCAATCAGGGCTTGTCGGAACGGCGGGCGCAGGCCGTGCAAAACTATCTCATGCGCCAAGGCGGTGTCGACGCCGCGATCCTGACGGCGATCGGATATGGTGAAACACGGCCCGTGGCTCCGAACGACACACCAGCGAACCGGGCGCGCAATCGCCGCATCGACTTCACGGTATCTGACTGAAACTCGGCCGCGCGGGGGCGCGGTCGGCCGGCGTCGAAGGCGCCGAAACGCAAAGGGGACGCGGCTATGATCTATCTTGTGTCGACGCTCTGGTATTGGGTGCTCCTGGCGCTCGGAATCGGATTTCTGACGGGTTGGCTGGCCTGCACGCCCGACGACGAGCGTCGGCGCTGACGGTCGCTACTCATCTTCACTCATGCCTCTGAAGCGAGCCACGTCGATCTCGCCTTCTGGGGACCCGTTCTCAGGCCCGCGCGGCGGAGATATAGTCTATGAACGTCCTTCTGTTACAAATTCTACTGTTGTTCACGGCGGCCTTCTTCGTCGGCGCGGCTATCGCCTGCCTGGTGAGAAAAGCCGTTGCTCCGGCGCGTCGCGTGGCCGAGACGACCGTGCGCTCGACCGGCTCGGTCGACCCGCTGCCTGGTGTGCGCGTGCCGGCGCACGACAATGTCGCACGCTTTGAAAAAGCCATCGACCGGGAAGTACCACGGCCGGCACCGACACCCGTGCATGTCGGTCCGGCGCCGGTTGCTCATCCCATGCCACCCAAGCCCTCGGCACCGGCGCCCGCACCGATCGCGGCTGTGCCCGTGCCCGCGCCAGAACCGGTCGTCATCGCGCCCCCGCCACCTGTCGCAGCACCGAAACCGATCGCACAGCCCGTGCGTCCGGCCGTGGCTGTCCCGGCGCCGCAGTCTGAGTTGGTCGTGCCGCCCCCGCCGCGTGCTCTGCCTGGCTTGACCGCGGCGGCTGCGAGCACCGTTGTCGCTGCAGCTGCTGCCGCCACGTCGCACGCATCGTCCGCGCGTCAACCTGCCCAAGCCTTGCCACCGGCTGCGGCGTCAGTTGCACCCGTCCACGTCGCGCCGACTGCTCCAGCTCCAGTCGCCATCGTACCAGTCTCGACCGCGCCCGTTTCAGTCACACCGGCGACGACGGCGGCCAAGCCGGCTGTCGTGGCGTCCACGGCAACCGTTGCCGATGATCTCACGCGCGTTCGTGGCATCGATCGCACTGTCGCCGCTCATCTGCAGGAACTGGGCATATCCCGCTTTCAGCAGATTGCGGGCTGGATGCGGACCGACGTCAGCCGCGTCAACACAGCGCTCGGGTTCAAGGGCCGGATCGAACGCGAAAACTGGATCGAGCAGGCGCAGATCCTGGCCAGCGGCGGCCAGACACTGTTTTCACGCCGGCTCGTGACGTTGCCTACGCCGACGGCGCCGGTCGTGAATGTTGCGCCTGCGTCAGCTGCACCTCTGCCGTCTCCTGCGGCGGCGCCGGTCGCTGTTCCGGTGGCTGCGGTGGCGCCGGTTGCCGTCACGTCTGCGACCAGCGCGGTCACGGCGGTGACGGCTGCCGCGGCGGCTGCTGCAGCCGCCGCTGCGGCCGCAGCCGCGGCTCGCGCAGGGGCCATGAAGCCGAGCCTGCCGGCAATCGTCAGAGACGTTGTCGCCTCCCCGCCGGCGACGCAGTCCACACTGCCCCCGGCCACCCGTCCCGAGGTCGAATTGCGTGCGGCGTTTGCCGACCGCCCAACCGCACCGACGGTGCCTGTGCCGAGCGCGGCGCCAGCCACGGTTTCGGTCGCTGCTCCGGTGGCGGTGCCCGTCGTCGTCGCGCCGGCAGCCACGCCGGTGGTCAACCAACCGACTGCGCTGTCGGATCGCATCGCCATGCCGCAGCCAACCGGTGGCGGTCGCCCCGCGATGCATGCGTCGCGCGATGCGCTGCAACGAGTTAGCGGCATCAATCCGGAAATCGAGCGACTGCTCAACGTGCAAGGCGTCAGCCGTTTCGCCCAGATTGCTGCTTGGGGACCACCTGACGTCGAACGTTTCGACCGGTTGCTCGGTTCGCCCGGGCGTGTGCGCCGGGAGAACTGGGTCGAGCAGGCGCAGGTGTTGTCGCGCGGGGACGTGCCACCGGTCGTCGGTGCGGCATCGGTTGTACCCGCTACGATCGCGACCGTCGCGGCGGCCGCTGCCGTTCCAGCCGTCACAGCCATCGCACCTGGCACCCCGATAATTCCGGCGCGATCGGATCTGTCGGGTTTACGATCGGTCAAATCCGAGGCGTTCCACGGTCGCGGCGGCGGCGATCAGATCAACGATCTCAAACGGATTCGGGGCGTCGGCGTTCTGATCGAGAAACGGCTCAATTCACTCGGCATCACCAGTTACGAACAAATCGCCAACTGGACGGCGGACGACATCGGACGGTTCAGCCAGCAGCTCGACTTTAAAGGCCGCATCGAGCGCGAAAACTGGGTCGAGCAGGCGCGCATTCTCGCCACGGGCGGATTCACCGAGTTCTCACGGCGCGTCGATCGGGGTGAAGTCGAATCGTCTCGCTTGCCGCGCGGTTGACGATCAGTTGCAGCCGGCGAGGCACTTGAGGTCGCCGTCGGCTGCACCTTCTCCGCGCGGGGACGTCCCGTTGGTCGGTTCCGGGCCCTCGCCATTTTCCGCCAGCACGCGATCAGCGTGTGCCTGCATGGCGCTCGCTCGTGCGGTTGCCGCCGCGGGCGACAGGGCACGCACCGGTTCCGGAATCGCGCCATTGGCACTGGCGCTGTCGTCAGCCGACGGTTCGATCGGGGCCGGTTTCGATATTGCGGTCATGCGAACCGACGAGATATCTTCCAGCGCGGCCGGCACAATGAAATTGGTCGTGACAAGCGCCACGATGATGACGCCGGCCGAAAGCATTTTGACTTCGCGGAGATTCATGCGGGGCTCCTGATGCGAAAGCGTTGAAATCAGCTTGCGCGACAGGTCCTAACGCCGGGTAAACGTCTGTGCCGCGTTGGAACGTCTGTGTTGCCGATCCCGCACACTGCAACTGGCCTACCTCGGCTCAAACGTCGCCGTTAGCCCCCGGAGGTGCCCAGACGCATGCCAGCGCCGCCCCGCATCACCACCGACTGGTTGCTCCGACCTGCCACGCAGGCCGTGTTCGCAGCCCTCGCCGCCCATGGCCACGTCGGCCGCGTGGTGGGTGGTGCCGTGCGCAATGCTTTGATCGGCAAGGATGTCGCAGACATCGACATCGCCACGCCCGCGACACCTGCACACGTGATGAGCGCCGCCACAGCAGCCGGGCTTGCCGTTATTCCGACGGGCCTTTCTCACGGTACCGTCACCGTCATGTCGGGGGGCATCCCGCACGAGGTGACCACGCTCCGACGAGATGTCGAAACGGACGGTCGGCATGCCGTGGTCGCCTTCACCAGCGACTGGGCTATCGATGCCGGTCGGCGCGATTTCACGATCAACGCGTTGTATTGTTCCGCAGACG
>JANOAW010000852.1:0-7610 GCA_031411355.1 Hyphomicrobiaceae bacterium
GACCTGATGTGACACAACCGGTTGCACACTGCCGAGTTTGACACGCAGAAACTGGACCAGGAGGCCGAGCGACGTTGGCTGGAGTCGGCTGTGTCAAGCGGCAAGATCAAGCTGGAAAAGCGCAAGGTCTGCACACCCGACGAACTGGCTGACTGACTGACTGACTGACTGACTGACTGACCTGCATCACTCGCGTCAGCACTCCGTTCCTGACTGTCAGGGCTCGCTTGTCGCGATTCCTGTTGGCGGCGACAAGGTTCGAGCGAGTTGTTTGTTTGCATTTCTCTTGCTTTGAGTAACTTTCCCCTTAGTTGTTCAAAACTGCTCCTAATTCTAATAATAACTGTGGCACTGTTATGAAATCGAGCGAGCATGATTGCTGACGGCCGTGCTGACGGACAGGGCCAAGAGTTTTCCGTGGAGGGCTCGAGTTTGTGGAGCGTGCAGCTGGACAACAACAGCATGTTCGACAACTCCTTCAACGACACGCCGGGTGAGTTTGCTGTTCTCAGATAGTACTTCTGTTGTCCATTTGTTGTCCTCCATGCTTTCCCGCCTTCGTCGGCTATTTCTTTTCTTCAGATTCTGACACGACAGCCCCGCCGCCCGTGCAAGAGGCTCCCGCGCGCAAGGGCTCAATGTTCTCGACGGCGCCTGTTGGAGTGGACACGCGGCAGGACCATTCGTGGGTCCGCGTGCAGGCCGAGGCCCCCAAGCGCACGCCCGTGGAGATCCGCAGTATGCTTTATCTTTCACTATCTCTCTATTCATCACTGTCGCAATACTCACTTTGTAGTTGTGTGACATGCATCGGTTTTTTAGAGTCTGTCCTTTTCGTGTACTTAAAAATAGGCTTGCTCGACCCTGTCTTTCCCGAGCAGCCGAACAACCAGGGCCATTCTGCCTCGAACGAGGCGCCGACTTCTCATGGCTCTGTCACCTCCCCAACACGTGGCTTTGGCCTCAACATCGCCCCGCCCCGGCAAGTTCCGGAAGAAGAGAGCGCACCGGTGGAAGAGACCGAGCAGGAGCGCGCTGCCCGCCCCAGCCGTTCACTGGTGACAGACGGAGCGTGGATCCGCGAGGCTGCCCCGCCTGCCACAGCCTCCTCTGAGGCCCGCCGCGTCGGCTCGCTTGGCGGGTACCACGTGGGTGGCAACGACGAGCGGCCCGAGACGCAGGCCCCTGAGCGGCAGGTCGGCTCGCTGGGCCAGGTGTGTCCTGTATTAGCTGCACGTGTTTGCTGACTGTCAGGTTGCAATTGGCGCGAATGATGAGCGGCGCGAGATCGAGCGTGAGCAGCGCGCGGTGGGATCGCTGGGCAGCGTGCAGGTCGGTACCAACGACGAGCGCGACGAGAAGGACCCTGTCGAGCGCCGTCGCAGCGTTGGTATACATGATCACTCAAGCATTGTAATTTTTCTACTGGTTGTTCACGTCTTGCTGTGGTTGATTGCATGCTTCGATGAACCTGATGCTGATGCTGATGCTGATGCTAATATTGCAGGAAAGTTGCAGAGCTTTCTGAAGCACGAGTAAGCCAAAATCTTTATTTCTAGCCCATCATCTTTGCATCCCATCTTCTTTGCATCCCCTTTATCTTTCGTCACCGTATTTGTGCATCGGCTTGCTCCGATTGCTTTCAGTGTGGCAGCCTTGTTTCGCAGCCTTGCCTGGCTCGCTCACCGCCAGGCCCGAGCCGCAGAAAGAGGCCGTCACGTTGCGGCCCACGCCGAAGCCGCTGGCCCCGATAGCAGAGCCATCCGAGCCGGGCTTTGTCCGCCCGACTCTGAACTCTGTAGCCCCACGTGAGCCTGGCGCGGCCAAAGTGGATACATCCGTTTTCGAGCGGCCGGCACTCAACGCGGTGGGCCAGCGCGACTCGGCTGCACCCAAGGAGGACAGCGCCACATTCGACAAGCCCGCTCTCAAGCACGTGACCAAGGGCGGGTACGGCTCAAAGACCCAGGTGGCACCACCAAAGGAGGGTCATTACGGGTCCAAGCCGCAGCCGCCGAACTACGTCAACCAGGACGCTGCCGACGCTGCCGCCCCTGCTGCTGCGGCCGCATGCAAGTATGGCAGCAAGCCCTCCGCTGCCCCCACTGCGCCGGCCAGTGCATATGGCAGCAAGCAAGCGGCGCCCAAGGAGTCTGCGTACGGCACCAAGGTTGCGCCGGGCACCGCGCCGGGCGTTGTCCCGGTGACCGGGCCTATTCCCGTTGCCCCCGCATCGCTGCTTGTGGTTGCCGCAAAGGAGGACAACCAGTACGGCTCAACGCTGGCGCAGCAGCGCGCAACGGGCAAGCCGGCTGGCGCGGGCGGATCCGAGTATGTGTACTCTGCCTCCGCGGCGCCCGCGGTTTGTTTCTCCCTTCCGCGCATGCTGACTCCAGGACCAAAACATCTATGCCAAGGGCGGCCAGGCCCCGGCCGCTGGAGCCGCTGCTCCTACTGGAGGCGCTGCGGGTGCTCCAGCTGCGGGTGCACCGGCTGCGGGTGCACCGGCTGGACAAGGAGCGCCCGGCGGCCAGAAGGGACTCTTCTTTGTGCTGCCGAAAGAAATGGGTGCGTTTTGTTTGAATAAGCCCGGGCAATATATTATTAACCGTAATACCCGCACCGCCCAATTCCATTGACAAAGCTTTTGCCCAATTGGCAATGCTCGCCCGAATGGTATTGGAAATGCCTCGTCTATCATGAGGATCGCTATCTCGGCGGCCCATTGAACCCCGCCGGTATCGATCTCTACGGCGTGCTCAAGATCCCCTACACCTCGATCCGTCGCACCATATCGACCAGACGCCCCACGCTCGGCGTCGGTGGATCGACCCTGCCGATGCAGTTCGCGCGTGTCATCTACGGCACCCCGCCGTCAGCCGCCGAAGGCGGGATGACGAAGCTCGGTCGTAAGTTCAAGGAGTGGTGGCTCGCCCCCGTTATTTTCCAGGAATTGACCAAGGGCGGCGACTACACTCCGCTGAAACAGTGGGCCGCCAATCACATCTGGCTTGCACAGCGCACTGGCGGACAGGCTCTTCACGGCGTCGAAACGACCAGCCGGATCGTGTTCGGCAAAGGCGCCCACGAACTGACGACGGCTGAGCAGTTCGTGCTCGCCTCCGCCGTCAACAAACCGATCATTCTTCTTCCCGGCACGGACAAACTCAATGCCGTGCGCGAGGATCGCTGGCGGTACATCACCGAAGTGCGTTCGCAAGCGTGCGCGCAACGCCTCATACCTGACGAAGCCGATCGCAAAGCCGTCATGTTCGATCTGGTGCAGATGGCCGGCGGCCCGCCCGATCCCAAGGTCAAGCCCGCCATGCAAGCGGCTCTCGATCAATACGGCGGTGCACAGGCCAAGCGCGCGCAGGCCAACCCGATGATCCGTGCCGCAGTGTTGCTGCCCGAGGCGCGCTTCGGCATCCGTGAAGAGATGAAACAGGCGTACGGCTTCAGCTGGCGCGATCACGTGCGCGGCGTGACGACGACTTTGAATGCCGTCGAAAATCTGGCGTTCCGAGAAAAGGTGCGCGCCGAACTCGCCCGCATCGACGCTAAAGAGCAATCGAAATTCAATCCAGGCTTTACCCTCGACCCCGCCAAGGTCGGGCCAGATCGCAAGTTGCCCCACATCGTCGTCGTCGCAGCCAATGCCAAGGGTGAGATCGTCCGCTATTTCGAAGTCGGGGAAAGTGCGCCCTATTTCGGCTCGCCCTTCGCCCGCGATCCGAAATCGGGCCGCTACGAACCCACCCGTGAAGCGCGCCATATCGCCTCGACCGGCAAGATCATCTCGGCCATCGCCATCGCCAACCAAGGCCGCGATTTGCCGGGGACGCTCTATGCCGACCCGAATGCGCCGGCAAAAAGCGTCGACACCTGCGAGCGGGGCACTGGAGCAACGCCGGGACAGCGGCGCGCGGTGGTCGCCTTCGCCTGCTCACTCAATGCGCCGTTGATCGTTCGCACGGCGCAGGTCGGCCAGGATCGCATCGCGCGCCTGATCGACGGCTTCGGCTTTGCCATGCCCCCGACCGACGCAGCCGGCGAACGCACACCACCATCGACGGCCGCCGTGCTCGGATTGATCGGCGGCTCGCCCCGTCGCGTGCATCATATGGCGGCCGTGCTGACGGCGTCATTGACCGGCCAAGGCCAAAAACCCGTGCGCGCGCCGACCATCGTCAAGGGTTATGACTACACGTCGCCCGAAAGCGCGGCACTGGCGACGTTCAACGACAAGCCGATCATCCCCAACACGCTGATCCGGCCAGAGGCGCGCGGCCTGCTCAAATCCCTGTTGTCGGCGCCGCTTTGCCTGCGCGCCAGCGGCACCGCGCACGGAACCCTCAAGGGCCTGGCCCATTGGTGTGCCGATGGCCGCAGCGACGTGGCGCTGCACGTCGCCAAAACCGGTACGTCGACCACGGCGGACGCCGACGCGACCGTCGACACCTGGACCGCCGGCGGCATACAATTCGCCAATGGCGCCACGTACTCCTACGTCGTCATGGTCGGCACGGGCACCGCGCGCGATACCTGGGCCCGCAGGCTGCATGCCGCGCAGGCCAATGTGCCCTTGGTCGAGGCATTGCTTCTTGATTTGCGAGAGCACGGCAAGCGCCATCCAGGCCCCGCCCTCACATCAACCGGCGTGACGCCGCCGACCCAGACCGCAGCCGCGCTCAAAGCCAAACGCGGCCCCGAATGGCGAGACGATCTGAAAGCGCAGCGCTGATCACGGCGCTGTCAGATCCAGATTGAGCGGCTCGTCGGCCACGAACCGGAACAAACCGCGTCAATCCGTGTCCGCCATGTCTGCCGTGGGAAAAACTAACCAAGAACTGGGGCCGTCAGGGATGATGTCATCGGCTTTATTCCGCCGCGATCGCGCGTGGCGGAACGGCGACGGGTTTCGTTGTGGCCTGCGCAGGCGTAGCCGGGACGGGCTCGTCGGACTTGCCGACGAACCGGCCGAACAGCCACCACAACGACTTCGCGATGTCGTCCATGACCAGGAACACCGCCGGTACGAACACAAGACTGAGGACCGTCGACGACAGCAGCCCACCGATCACGGCAACGGCCATCGGAACGCGGAATTCTCCACCCGAGCCGGAATTGATCGCGGCCGGCAACATGCCGCCCACCATGGCGATCGTGGTCATGATGATCGGACGCGCACGCTTGCGGCCAGCATCAATGATTGCCTCGGTACGGTTCATGCCGTCAGCAATGCGCTCGATGGCGAAATCGACCAGCATGATCGCATTCTTGGTCACGATGCCCATCAGCATGAGGATGCCGATTACGACCGGCAGGGACACCGGCTGTTGCGTCAGATAGAGCGCGAAGATAGCCCCGCCGATCGACAGCGGCAGCGAGAACAGGATCGTAATCGGCTGCAGGAACGAGCGGAACAGCAACACCAGCACGGCGTACACCATCATAATGCCGGCACCCATGGCCTTGCCAAACGAACTGAACACCTCGCCCATGACTTCGGCATCGCCGAATTGCTTGATTTCGACGCCGGGCGGCAAGGTGCCGGGGGCAGGCTTCGGCTTCGGCGGCGCGGGCTTGACCCAGCCCTGAGCTTCAAGCCAGCTGCGGATCATGCCCGGCTGTTCCGGCTTGGTCTCCTGCAAACTCGGTGCGCGCGCCGCCGGCAGCGCCAGAACTGCCTCCATGGCCGAGCCGAGCGCCGTCGTGCCGGCAAGATCCGCACCGATCGTGACGCGCCGATACCGGTCGTATCTATCGATCGACGTTGCGCCTTGCGCCATCTTGAACGAGGCGACGGTCGACAGCGGCACGGTTTGCCCGGACGCCGTCGCGATCTTCAACGTCTCGAGCGTCTGAAGATTTGCGCGCGCTTTCTCGTCGAGTTGAACCCGGATCGGCACCTGCCGGTCATCGAGCGACAGTTTCGCGAGGTTGGCGCCGACGTCGCCGATTGTCGCGATACGGACCGCCTCCGAAATTTGATCGGTGGTTATGCCGAGTTCTGCCGCAACGTCGGTTTTGGGCGACACCCGCAATTCGGGGCGATCGAGTTCGGCCGTCGACACGACGTTGACCAGCATCGGTTGTCGCGCAGTGTCGACGACCCGTTTGGCTTGGCTGGTGATCTCGGCCGCGGTCTTGTTGATTGCGGCACTGTCGCGACCGGTTACCACGAGGGCGAACCCGCGTTGTCCGTTGTCTTTCAGGAACCAGTACCGGATGTCCGGCACGTTGGCGAGATCGGCACCGATATCTTCAGTAATCTGCGTCTGGTTCTGCTTGCGCTTGGTTTTGTCGACGAGATTGATCGTCAGCGTCGCTTTACGCACCTCGGCGCCCGAGCCCAGAATCTGTCCACCGGTGACGAAGACGCTCGCCACATCGGCTCGCTGCTTGATGCGATCGGAGAGCTGGTTGGTGACGCGCTGCGTGTCTTGCACGCGACTGCCGGGCGGAAGTTCGACCGCCAGCAGGGCCCGGCCCGAATCGTCGGGCGGAATGAACGCCGCCGGCAGAAGAAAGAAACTCGCGATCGACGCAGCGAAGATCAACAAGCCGAGAAACACGGTTGCGAAACGATGGCGCGCCGACCAGCCGACGACCTTCGTGTACGCTTTCAACCACCGCGGCTCGTACTCTTCGTGCACTTTTTCTTTCATGAAATAGGCGGCCAGCATCGGCGTGATGAGCCGCGCGACCAGCAACGAGAACAGAACCGCGATCGCGACGGTCAACCCGAACTGTTTGAAATATTGCCCTGCGATCCCCCCCATGAAGCTCACAGGCGTGAACACGGCGACAATCGTGAACGTGATCGCGATCACGGCCAGTCCGATTTCGTCGGCGGCCTCGAGCGCCGCCCGATACGCGGATTTGCCCTGCCGGATGTGCCGCACGATATTTTCGATTTCGACGATGGCGTCGTCGACCAGGATGCCGGTCGCGATGGTGATGGCGAGCAACGAGACGAGATTGAGCGAGAAGCCGAGTGCGTCCATGATCCAGTAGGCGGGATAGATCGACAGCGGCAAAGCGATCGCCGTAATCAACGTCGCGCGCCAGTCACGCAGAAAGATCAATACCACCAGGATGGCGAGAACCGCACCCTCGATCAGCGTCTGCATAGTTGAGTCATAGGCGCCACGCACGGCGGTCGTCGTCGTGTCGATGACTTGCAATTGCACGTCCGGATGCACTTTAGCGAGTTTCGCCACCGCTTTTTCGACATCGACGGATACGACGGTATCGCTGGCGCCCTTCGCCCGCACGATCGAAAACGCAACGATCGGCTGTTTGTCGAGTGTCGCAAACGTGCGCGGTTCAGCGTAGGTGTCGATCACCCTACCGAGCTCGTCGAGCCGCACCTTACGCCCGCGGGGCAGCGCGATCGTCGTCCCGGCCAGTCCCTCGATTGTATCCTTGCCGGCCAGCGTCCGAATGGCTTGTTCACGGCCACCGATTTCGCCTCGGCCGCCGGCGAGGTCGACGTTGGTCGCTCGCAATTGTCGGTTCACATCGCCGGCGGTGATGCCATACGACTGCAACCGGTCCGGATCGAGCACGATGCGCACTTCGCGTTCGACCCCGCCGACGCGCGC
>JANOAW010000853.1:0-5596 GCA_031411355.1 Hyphomicrobiaceae bacterium
CGAATCCCTTGGCGGCCGCGCGGTGATGCTGCCGTCGACCGACGTTGCCTATGCCTTGCGCAGCGGCAATATCGACGCTGGCGTGCTCACCTCGGCCAATCCAGGGACGTGGCACCTGACGGACGTCCGCTATATCCTGACCGATAGTATAAAGGCACAAGTGGCCCTGGTCGCGACCCACGACGCGACATGGGATCGGCTTGCCTTTCCTCTGCGCGCCAAATTGGGCGATGCGGCAGTCGCTGCCACGCGACGCCGCGACGCCGTCCTGGTCGAAGCGGAGGCTTCACTGGTGCAACGTGCCCAGCAAGCCAATGTGGCCATCGTCGCATTCGAGGCGACCGATGCTGCGGCCGCATCGCGGCAATGGATCGGCGAACAACCCGCCGCCCTGCGAGAAGGCTATGAACGCGCCTATACCGCGGCGCGTCGCCCTGATGGCCAACGCCCGACCGCGCCGACGCCGACACGGCGAGCTGCAACGGGCAAGATTTACTTCGCGACCACGCGGGACGCCACGGCCGACCCGACTATCGCGTACAGCTTCGACGACCGCGCAACAAATGCGTTCAACATCACATGTGGAGAAATCGGCTACGTGGCACCCGGCACGTTGAGCAGCGCGCAATTCACCGGTCAACGCGATACCGGTATCGAGCGGTGCGGCGCTCGGATGAATACGCTCCTCGTCTCGGGCCGACCGATGTTGATCTTCGTACACGGCTTCAACAACCGGTTCTCCGACGCAGTCGAGCGCGGCCTGATCCTGAAAGACAGCGTCGGCGCCGACATGGACGTGCTGATCTGGAGTTGGCCGTCCAAACGCGACGGAATAACGGGAAATTATTACTACGACAAGGAAGCGGCCGGCGGCAATTCGCGACAAGCCTTCCTGGAGTTTCTCAAGACGCTCAAATCTGGCGCAACGTCGAAGCCGGTCAACATTCTCGCCCACAGCCTGGGCAGCTGGCACACAATGAACGTGTTGACCGGCTTGTCCAATGACAACGGGCGGCCACAGTTCGGCAACATCGCTCTGGCAGCGCCGGATATTGCAGTCAACGAATTCAGGGGTAGCTTATCGAGGCTGCAGTCGGTATCGCGCCGCGTCAGCCTCTATGCCTGCGGCTCCGACCACGCCTTGGCAATCTCTCGCAGCTGGCATGATTTCGAGCGGGCCGGGACCGGCGGCGACGACATCGTGATCGACAATCAAAACCTCGAGTCGATCGATGTCGAGGGTCGCTGGCTGTCCAGCAATCACAGCTATGTCTTTGAAGCGGGAAAGGTACTGGACGATCTGAAAGCGCTCGTCTCGGTGGACCAGAACGCTCAGTCGCGTGGTCTCAGCAAAATGACCCGGCCAGCCGGGTTCTATTGGACGTTTCCGTAAACGGCCGTCACGCCGCCGGTCGCTGCCGGCAAAGAGCCAGTTTTTTCGGCTGAGGGCCACGGGCCAGCGTTTTCGGCGGCGTTGTTACTGATCTCGAGCTGGCCGCCGCCAACCGCAGGGCCGAGCCCGCGCTCTAGCCCACTGGACTGTCGAGACGGTGGGCTGATTTGCGACGTGGGGCAACATGGGCGAACTTATTGGCGAGCCCTCACCAGCCACAGCGCGGCCTATTACGGTGGAGGACGCCAGACAGAGAGTGGTTTGCGGGGTGTTTGGGCTACCAGTGAGCTACGGAACGAATATCCGGGCACCCGCACACCGCCGTAAACCCTTGATTTTATTGGTGCCGCAAAAGGGACTCGAACCCCTGACCCCATCATTACGAATGATGTGCTCTACCAACTGAGCTATTGCGGCGAACCATGTTGTGGGTGTCTACCTGAGTGGCAACGGGGTGGCAAGCGGGACATTCGACACATGTTGGGTTGCCTGCAAAAGGTGTCGCATGACGGACGAACGAACCAGTGCAGGCGCGGCATCGGAGATTGCGCGCCGATCCCTGGAATTCTGGTTCGACCTCGCATCGACCTATTCATACCTCACAGCCATGCGGATCGAGCAGGTGGCCGCCGCAGCGCGCCTCGACGTGATCTGGAAGCCGTTTCTTCTCGGACCCGTGTTCGCGGCCCAAGGCTGGACGTCCTCGCCATTCAATATTTATCCCGCCAAAGGACGCTACATGCAGCGCGACATGCAGCGTATTGCGACCGCGCGTGGGCTCACCTTTCGCATGCCCGATCCGTTTCCGCAGTCGAGCGTGAACGCGGCCCGCTTGGCGCTGGTTGGCCTGGAATCGACGTGGGGTGCCGCGATAATCAAAGCCATCTTCCACGCCGAATTTGCCGAGGGCCGCTCGATTTCGGCGTCGGCGACGTTGCAACATTGTCTTGACACGATCGGGGTGCCACATGCGACGGCCCTAGTGGCTGCGTCCGACGACGCGATCAAGCTGCGCTTGCGCTCAAACACGCAAACCGCCGTGGCGTATGAAATTTTCGGCGCTCCGATGGTGCGCACGGATGATGGTGAGTTGTTCTGGGGTGACGATCGCCTCGAGCAGGCTGTCGCTTGGGCGCAACAGTTATGAACACATATTCATCACAAGGTCGTGTTTTCGTCCCCCTTTTTGATGCTATATCAAGCCAAGGCATCAACCATGGGAGATGAATGCCGTGATCAAGACCACCACCTGGGGACTGACAGCAACCGCCGCGGCGGCGCTGATGTTGTCGATGAATGCGTTCGCTCAAACGGCACCGCCCGCTGGGTCGCCGCCGGCATCGGCTCCTAAAGCAACGACACCGGCTCCGGCGACACCAGCCCCCAAGGGCGTGGTCGAGAAGGCCAAGGATGCCGTCAAGAGCGCCAAGGATGCCGTTGCCAAAAAAGTCGACGACACCAAGAAGGCCGCTTCGGCTTGCAAGGGTCTCGACCAGGCTGCCTGCTCGTCCAAAGGTGCCGAGTGCGGTTGGGTCGTGCCGAAGAAGGTCGACGCAAAGACCGGCAAGGCCGACACACCGTATTGCCGTAAGGTCGCTGGCGTCGCCAAGAAGGCAGCCGACACGAAAGCCGCAGCTCCAGCCGCCAAGCCCGCAGCTGCTGCCCCGCCGGCCGCCAAGCCCGCGACCCCGCCGAGCACGACCCCGGCCCCGGCCGCTCCGAAGAAGCCGTGATCGCTCAGTTTGTTATCGCCATTGCGATGACGTAGCAGTGCGATGACGTGAAAGTCAGAAGGCCATCGGAGGCAATCCGATGGCCTTTTCCGTTTTGGCATGTCGGCTGCCGGTTCGTCCCCCGCCCGGCCGCCGGTCACTCACATGGCGTCCCAATCGACCACGATTTTGCTGCTCTTTGGCACCGCCTGACACGTGAGCACGAATCCGCGCTCCATCTCCCAGGCCTCGAGCGAGTAGTTGAGCAGCATCTCGGCTTGCCCCTCGATCACCTTGGCACGGCACGTCGCACACATGCCGCCGGAGCAGGAATAGGGCGCCTTCAAACCGCTACGGAGGGCCGCTGCGAGCAGCGTCTCACCGGGCAGAACCGTCATGCGATGACGAACGTCATCCAGAATGGCGACGGCATCAATGCCAATCATCGCGGCTGGAGCGGGGGTCGGAAGCACGCGCGCCGCGCCGCGCATGGGCGCAAAAAATTCGTGCTGCACTGTGTCGCGAGCAACGCCTGCGGCGAGCAGCGCGTCGCGGACGTCCTTGATCATCGAGCCCGGTCCACAGACAAAAATGCGCTCGGCCGCGGCGTAGTCGATCAAGCGGCGACCGAGGGCGAGCACTTTGTCACCCGTGATCCGGCCACCGAACAGATCGACATCGGCCTCCCCGTCGCGGGAGAGGACATGGATCAGTTCGAACCGATCGAGGTGGCGATCCTTGAGCGCCTCGAGTTCGGCTGAAAACATGGTCGTGTCGCGGCCGCGGTTGCCGTACACGAGCGTGACATGCGTGGCCGGTTGGTGCTCGAGCGCCTGCCGTGTGATGCCGAGGCAGGGCGTGATACCGGAGCCGGCGGCGAACAACACGATCCGGCGCGGCGACGATGTTGCGCCTATTCCGGTCGCCAGAACGAAGCGACCGAGCGGCGGCATGACGTCGATGCTCATGCCGGCAGCAAGGGTCGCATGGGCCCACGCAGAAAAGGTGCCGCCGGTGACGCGCTTGATGGCAACGCGCATCGGATCTGCCGGCCCGCTGCAAATGGAATACGTCCGCCGCAACTCCTCCCCGCCGACCAGGGCCCGGACAGCCACGTGCTGGCCGGGTTTGAAAGCAAACGTCGCCGCAAGTGCTGCCGGTACGTCGAACGTCAACACCAGCGCATCGCCGGCGACGTGCTCTGCCGAGGCGATGCGCAGACGATGAAAGTCGCCAACCGTTGCCATCAGCCTAGATGTTTCTTGAAGTGGGCGATCGTCCGCTCCCAGGCTTGCTTGGCCGCGGCTTCTTGATAACGCGGGGTCGAGTTGTTGTGGAAGCCGTGTTGGGTGCCGGGATACATGGTCATTTCATGCGCGACACCCGCAGCTTTCAGTGCGGTCTCATAGGTCGGCCACATGGCGTTGATGCGCTCGTCGTTCTGGGCGTAGATGACCGACAACGGCGACTTGATGTTGGGCACCGAGGCGGTATCGGCCGCAGCGCCGTAGAACGGCACGCCGGCCGCCATGT
This sequence comes from Hyphomicrobiaceae bacterium, assembly GCA_031411355.1. GTDB lineage: Bacteria > Pseudomonadota > Alphaproteobacteria > Rhizobiales > Hyphomicrobiaceae > JABFRJ01. The sequence goes on from JANOAW010000853.1 coordinate 4,639, forward strand.
CTGCACCCATGGTGGCTGCCAACCAGTTGGTCGTGCTGCCGCCCCAGCAGAACCCGGTGACGCCGAGCTTGCCGTTCGAGGCTTCGTGGCCCTTCAGGAATTTGGCGCTGTTGAGCATGTCGGTGCGCAGTTTGGCTTGATCGAGACCCGACTGCAGGGTGCGGCCGTCGTCGTCGTTGCCGGGATAGCCGCCGACGGGAAACAGACCATCGGGGGCAAGCGCCAAAAAGCCTTGGAGCGCCGCGCGACGGGCGACGTCCTCGATATAGGGGTTCAAACCGCGGTTCTCGTGGATCACCAACACGACCGGATGCGGGCCAGCTTTGGTCGGCGCGACGAGATACCCGCGCATGGTCCCGGACGTGCCGCCGGGCGAGGGATAGGTGACGTATTTGCCCTTGAGGCGTTCGTCCGTAAACGATACGGTTTGTGCGTCGGCGTAGCGTGGCATCAATGCTTGCGCCATGACGAGGCCGCCCGCGATCACGCCGGCGCGCGCCAGAAATTCGCGACGGTCGATGTGGCCGTGACAGTATTCGTCATACAGATCATAGACCCGCTGGTCGATCTCGACCTGCGTGACGGGAGCAAGTGTGGCATCGGCATGATCGGCCATGTGGCGGGTCTCCAGCAGTCGGATCTTATTTGAGCAGATCTTTCACGAGCGCACTGGCGCGGCCCATGTCCATCTGCCCCGTGAACTTGGCTTTCAGAACGCCCATGACTTTTCCCATGTCCTTGGCACCGACCGCGCCGACCTCGGCAATCAACGCCGCGATGGCCGCTCTCGTCGCAGCCTCATCCATCTGCTTGGGCAGGTACGCCTCGATGACAGCCACTTCGGCCTCTTCCTTGGCCGCCAGATCTTCCCGCCCGCCACCTTTGAAGGCTGTGATGCTGTCGCGACGCTGTTTGAGCAGCTCGGCGTGCGCGCTGGCGTAGACGTACGAGCGCAGGT
>JANOAW010000854.1:0-3549 GCA_031411355.1 Hyphomicrobiaceae bacterium
GCGCCCTTCAGCGGGCACGCGAGGTTTACGCACCGGTGCTCAGCCGCGCCAAAGCCGCCGGAAAAATCCGGCACATCGGCTTGAGCGAAACTTCTCCGCGAGATCCAGAGCAGACCATGCTGCAGGCGGCACTCGCCGACGATGTCTGGCGCGTTTATATGCTCGCCTTCCACATGCTGAACCAGGTCGCGCGGCGCAATCTGTTCCCACACACGCGGGCCAAGGGTGTTGGCACACTCGCCATGTTCGTCGTGCGCAATGTGTTCTCGCGTCCCGCCGTGCTCGCCGAGACGATACGAACGCTTGCCGCTGCCGGCCAGTTACCCCAAGCGATGGCCGCATCACCCGATCCACTCGGCTTTCTCTTGTCCGAGGGCGGCGCGTCGAGCCAGACCGATGCGGCGTACCGGTTCGCGCGCCACGAACCCGGCTGCGAGGTGGTGTTGTTCGGCACCAGCAGCAGCGAGCATCTGCGCGCCAACATCGCCTCGATCCTGGCGCCGCCATTGGCCGCGCAGTCAGTGCAGAGGTTGTATGACCTGTTCGGCCATCTGCGCGGCGTCGGCCTCGATCTGCCGGACCGCATGCAGGCGCGTGGCTGATCGCTCCCACGCGGTCACTGATCCTACGTCGCAGCCGGATGCCAACCGATGGCGTCGGCAAGAAACGTCAGCCCCAAAACCGTAAATTTCGCGCGCTCGGCGTTGGTGCGGCCGGAACCGTGACCGCCACCTTCGAGCTCGTAGTAGCGCGCATTCGCATAACCCATGGCGTGCAGTTTGGCCGCGAACTTACGGGCGTGACCGGGATGCACGCGATCGTCCTTGCGGGTTGTCGCGATCAGGATCGGCGGATAGGGTTTTGCCGGTACGGCTGTGTGATACGCTGAGTAATATTGCAGATAAGCCCAATCTTCGGGTTTTTCAGGATCGCCGTATTCAGCCACCCAACTGGCGCCGGCGAGCAACTTCGAATAGCGGCGCATGTCGATCAGGGGGATGGTGCAGAACAAGCCACCGAACCGATCAGGATAGCGCGTCAGCATATTGGAAATGAGAATGCCGCCATTCGACCCGCCTTCCGCTGCAATGCGCTTGGGCACCGTCACGCCGCGGCTGACGAGATCGGTTGCGATCGTGGCGAAGTCATCGTGGCTGGTGATTTTCTTTTCGCGCCGGCCGGCCTCGTGCCAGCGGGTGCCGAACTCGCCTCCACCACGGATGTTGGCACGCACGACGGTGCCGCCGCGCTCGAGCCAGAGTTTCCCGAGCGCTGACGAATAATACGGCTGCTCGGTTACCTCGAACCCGCCATAGCCATGCATGTGCACAGGCGCGTCGCCGGTCAGGGTCGCGGGGCCAATTTGCGTGTACGGAATGCGCTCACCGTCGGCGGCGATGGCCGTGTGGTGCGTGACGCCGAGGCCATTCGCTTCGAAAGCCGTCGATGACTGCTTCAGGATGACCGGCGCCGCACCCGGCTCGATCAGCGACAGTGTCGGCGGCGTGAGCGGATCTTCCGACGTCATGAGCAATGTGCCGTCGCTCTCGGCTTGCAGGCGATCGAGCAGCCCGACAGAGACGACACCGCGCTTGGGCATATCAGGCAGCACACTCTTGGACCATCCGGCTGCCGACTGCGTCCAGAGTTCGAACCGCGGCTGCAGTTCATCGAGAATGCTCAACACGATGCCGCCGAGCCCGAACACCATGCCGTTGGCCGACCGACGCTCGCTCGGACGGTAGAGCGTGGCGAAATCGCGCTCACCAGCCTGGAAACGGGCCAAGGACGTGACGATCAACGAGTCGCCCGCATGGGTCGTGTCGGCGACCGTCCAGTCCTTGCGCAGGCTGATTGCAAGCGTGTCGCCGACGATATGCGGCACGGCATCGATGGGCACATCGAGTTTCGTTGTCGGCCCGCTGATATCGCCAAGCCAGAAGTTGCCCTCAAAAAATCTGGGTTTGTCGATGAAGACAACCCGTCGGCTCGCGCCTGTGCGATCGACATGGCCGCCGAGCATCATGTGCGCGCGCTCGGTTTCGAAAATAACCTGGGCGTGTTGCGGATCGCCGCCCCTCAGCCAGACACGCACCGTGCGCGCATAGCCCGACGTGGTCACGTCACCGCCGAACGCACTGGTCAAAATAAGCGTGTCACGATCCCACCAGCTCGCCCAACCCTTGGCTTCAGGCAGATTGAAGCCATCGGAGACAAATGCCTTGGTGCCCATGTCGAACTCGCGTAACACGACGGCATCGCTGCCACCGCGCGATAGACTGATGATCGCGAGATCGTGCGTCCCGGGTAAAATCTCAAAGCCACTCGCCGTCCAATCCTCACCCTCGGCGCCAGCCAGCACATCGAGATCGAGCATGGTCTCCCATGTCGGGGTGTCGGTTTGAAAACTGGCGAGCAATGTTCGCCGCCAGAGCCCACGCGGGTTCGTCGCGTCCTGCCAGAAGTTGTAGAGGTGCGGCCCACGCCGCGAGACATTCGGCATCTTTCCGGGACGATCGAGCAAGGCCGCAAGGGTCGCACAATCGGCATGGAATCGGGGCGTCTCGAATGCCGCGAGCGTCTTGGCGCTTTGCGCGTCGGCCCAGGCCACCGCTTGCGTGCCGGTGATGTCCTCGAGCCAGAGATGTGGATCATCATCAGGCGCGTCGATCGTGGGGCGGTCGTTCATCGGGACCTCGCAGCGCGGGCGAAATGTCAGCGTCGCCAAGCAAGGCGATAGCCGACCAGAACATCCACCGCGAGCAGAAAAAACAACAACAGGCCTTGGAACACCGATGTCGTCGCGCTCGGTAAACTCATCATCGTCTGCGCGGCCTCGCCGCCGATGTAGGTCGCAGCCAGCAGGAGGCCGGCACCGACGATGCCGAGTGGATGCAAGCGGCCGAGAAAAGCGACGATGATGGCCGAAAATCCATATCCGGCCGGCAGCCCCGGCACGATCTGGCCGATGGGGCCGGCTGCCTCGAAGATGCCAGCCAAGCCCGCGAGCCCGCCGGATATTGCGAGCGAGGCCCAGACCATGCGTCGTTCGGAAAAGCCGGCAAAGCGCGCCGCCCGCGGTGCCTCGCCGAAAACGCGCACGGCAAAACCGAAACTGTGGCGCTTCAACACGACGAAGGCGACGACGGCTGTCATGATCGCGATCACAAACCCGATATGCGCTCGCCCTCCCGACCACAAGCGCGGCAGCGTCGCCGACGCCTGGAACAACACGCTTTCCGGAAAACCGAAGCTCTGGGGATCACGGAGCAGCCCGTGAACCAGAAACTTGAGCAACGAATCAGCGACGTAGACCAGCATCAACGAGACTAGGATCTCGTTGACCTGGAAGCGGGTCTTGAGCAGCGCCGGAATGGCAGCCCACGCCATACCGCCGCCGATGCCGGCCGCGCACATGAGCGGCAGCAGCCACATCGCGTCCATCGGATGCACGGCGATCGCGACAGCGCCGCCCGCAAGAGCGCCGACGATGAACTGACCCTCAGCACCGATGTTCCAGACACCCGCGCGAAAACCGATCGCAAGCCC
>JANOAW010000855.1:0-6012 GCA_031411355.1 Hyphomicrobiaceae bacterium
TTCGGCGTCTACGACGAAATCCTGCCCGTGTTGTCGATGTCGCTCGGCGCCGGTGAAACCACGCTCCTGCGCATGGCGACGGCCTACGCGGCGTTCGCCAACGGTGGCAAACAGGTCAAGGCGACGCTCATCGATCGCATCCAGGACCGCTACGGCCGCACGGTGTGGCGTCACGACGATCGACAGTGCAAGACCTGCAAGACCGATCAGATGGCCGACGAGCCGGACATGCCAGACGAGCGCAAGCAGATCATCGATCCGCACACGGCATTCCAGATGACGTCGATCATGGAAGGCGTGGTCATTCGTGGCACTGGAACGCGCGTCAAGGAAATCTTGCCCAACTGGCCCGTCGCCGGCAAGACCGGCACGTCGAACGAAGAAAAAGACGCGTGGTTCATCGGCTACACCAACGATCTCGTGGTCGGCGTCTATGTCGGCTACGACATCCCAAAGCCGATGGGCAAAGGCCGCACTGGTGGACAGATGGCGGCCCCGATCGCAGCCAACTTCATGAAAATGGCGCTCGAAGGCAAAAAACCCGTGCCGTTCCGTCAGCCGCCCGGCATCAAGACGGTGCGCGTCAACTCGAAGACCGGCGTACGGGCATCGGGCGAAGAAAAGGAGACCATCTCCGAGTTCTTCAAACCGGGCGAAGAACCCGACGACGCCTATTCGGTCATCGGTGTCACCAGCGAAGGCGGGTCGGCATTTGCGCCCCAGGAGCCCGGCCAACCGCAACGGACGTTGTTCGACGGCCGCTCGACGCGCTATTGATACGGTTCTCACGTCATCGTCGGGCTTGAGCCGGTCGTCGCATCGCCCTATGGAATGGCCGACACCCAGTCGCGCCACTTTCAATGACGGCGCTCACGCGCAGCAGGATCTCATGGACAAGTTCACCAAGCTCACGGCCGTGGCAGCCCCGCTGCCGCAGATCAACGTCGACACCGACGCGATCATCCCAAAGCAGTTCCTCAAGACCATCCTGCGCACAGGCCTCGGCAAACACCTGTTCAGCGAGTTGCGCTACGATGAAACGGGCGCTGAAAAACCCGATTTCGTCTTGAACAAACCAGCCTACCGCAGCGCCAAGATCCTCGTCACCGGCGACAATTTCGGCTGCGGATCGTCACGCGAACACGCCCCCTGGGCATTGATGGACTTCGGCATCAAATGCGTGATCTCGACCAACTTTGCCGACATCTTTTATAACAACTGTTTCCAGAACGGTATTTTGCCCATCAAGGTGACGCCAGAACAGTTGGAAAAGCTGATGGATGACGCCAATCGCGGCGCCAATGCGACCCTGTCGGTCGACCTCGAAACACAGGAAATCCGCGGCCCGGACGGCGGCGTCATCCACTTCGAGATGGACGCCTACCGCAAGCATTGCATGTTGAACGGCCTCGACAACATCGGCCTCACCATGGCCAAGGGTAAAGCCATCGACGGCTACGAAGCAAAAGCCAAGGCGGAGCGGCCCTGGCTCTGAGCGCAGATGCAGCCATGCCGATTTTCGACCGGGCACCGGATGCCCGGTCGTGAAGACGGCATCACCGTCGGGTGCGCGGCAGGAAAAATGTCAGTAATCCCAGCGCCGGTAGCCAGGCGCACAGGTGGAACATAGCAACCACGCCGATGCCGTCCGCCACCACGCCGAGAGCTGCGGCGGCCAGTCCGCCGAGCCCGAACGCCAAGCCATAGAACAGCCCGCCGACAAGGCCGACGCGATGCGGCACCAGATCGATGGCGTAGATCAATATGGACGAGAACGCGCTCGCCATGATCAGGCTGATCAGCACGCTGAGAACACCGGTCCAGAACAAATTCGCAAACGGTAACAGCAAGGCGAACGGCAGCGACCCGAGGATCGAAATCCAGATGATCTTGTCACGGCCGATACGATCACCGATCATGCCGCCGACGATGACGCCGAGCGCGCCGACGACGAGAAACAGAAACAGCATCACCTGCGCCGCCTGCACGTCGATGCCGAACTGGCTCATCAGATAGAACGTGTAGAATGACGAGAAGGCGGCCGAATAGGCGTTCTTCGACAACAACAGCACGATCAGGATCGCCATCGCGAACAATACGGTGCGCTTGGGTAACGACGACAGAGCCTTGGCGGCCGATGCGCCCGTCGACGCGGCCATCTGGTCACGCCGCATTTCAGCGTAACGGTTGCCTGTCCATGCCATCAGCACCATGGCTGTAACGGCGACGATCGAGACCCACGCGAGGCTCGATTGCCCGCGCGGCACCACCAGCGCTGCCACCAGAAGCGGACCGGAAGCATACCCCACATGGCCGCCGATCTGGAAAATCCCCTGTGCCAAGCCTTGATTGCCGGCCGCCGCGTGGCGCGCCATGCGGGTCGCCTCGGGGTGAAACACGGCGGACCCCAAGCCGACGAATGCGGCGGCGATCAACACCATGCCATAGCTCGATGCAAAGGCGAGGCCGAGCAGTCCCGCAAGCGTCGCGCCCATGCCGGCTACCATCGCATACGGCCACGGCCGCTTGTCGGTGACATAGCCGAGCAATGGCTGCAGCAGGGACGACGTCACCTGCAACGCCAGAGTGATCAGGCCGATCTGGGTGAAGTCCAAGCGATATGTTTCCTTGAACAAAGGATACATGGCCGGGATCATCGATTGGATGAGATCGTTGAGCAGGTGCGCACCCGACAGGGCGGCGAGAATCGGCAACAGGGGCCGTGACGTGGTCGTCGGTGCAGCGGTCAATGTGGTCATGGGCGACCATCGAACCACGGCGGTCGGCTCGTCAATGCGCGACTGAGCGCAACCGGGTTGTGCGACATGCACGGCTGGCCGTTACACACGCCCCTGCTCGACGGCGTGACAGGCGACGGCGCGCAACCCATGCGGCACCACGCGGGGAAGTTCGACCTTGCACTGTGCATCCGCCAGTGGACAGCGGGGATGGAACGCGCATCCGCTCGGAGGATCGATCGGATTGGGAATTTCGCCCTCGATCATCTTGCGCGGCCGGCCAGACATGGCGAGGTCCGGCACGGCGTCGAGCAACATGCGCGTGTACGGGTGGTTCGGCGACGCGAACAGATCCTTGGCCGGCGCGATCTCGACGATACGACCGAGATACATCACGCCGATGCGCGTCGCCATGTGCTTCACGACGGCGAGATTGTGCGAAATGAAGAGGTAAGTGAGACCGAGCCGATCCTGCAGGTCTCGCATCAAATTGAGGATCTGCGCCTGGACCGACACGTCCAATGCCGAGGTCGGCTCGTCGCAGACGAGAAATTCCGGATTGGACGACAGCGCGCGCGCGATGCAGATGCGTTGTCGTTGACCGCCGGAGAACTCGTGCGGGTATTTGGCGCCATCGGCTGGATCGAGACCAACGAGGCGCAACAACTCACCCACGCGATGTTCGATCTCGGCAGTGTCCTTTGCGAGGCCAAAGGCGCGGATCGGGTCTGCGATGATGTGATCGACGCGCCAGCGCGGGTTGAGCGAGGCGTACGGGTCTTGAAAAATCATCTGGATGCGGCGGCGCAGAGCCGTCAATTCTGCGCCGGCATTCCACATGTCGACGTCGTCGATGGTCACGCGGCCGCTGGTCGGCTGCAGCAATCCAACGACCATTTTTGCGACAGTCGACTTGCCCGAACCGGATTCGCCGACGAGCGCCAGTGTCTCGCGTTTGCCGATCGTGAACGACACGTCCGTGACGGCCTTGAGAAACTTCTGGTCCTCGCGCTCGATGACGCGATTGAGCCACGGCTTCGACACATCGAAAACCCGTGACAGGTTTTTGACATCGACCAGCGTTTCGGCGGACGCGATGGCCATATGCTCGGCACTCATCAGCGGGGCACCTGCAAGGCGAGCCGCCATGTGGGCGACACGTTCGGATCGGGCGCCGGAAGGAGTATCTAGGCTTTCCATTGCGACCTCTTCAGCGGACTTCGCGCGCAGTCGTTCCAGGGGTAAAGCGTCAACCATTCCTACACGGCCCAGCACGCCACCTGCGACGCACCCCTTGGCTGCGGCTCGGGCCGCTCGATACGGCATCGCTCGAATACCTGACTGCAGCGGGGATTGAACGCGCATCCCTGAGGGATCGCCGTCAGGCGTGGCATTGAGCCTGGAATCTGGACGAGGCGTTTCGCGCCGTCGAGTTCGAGCGTCGGGATCGAGCCCATCAAGCCTTTGGTGTAGGGATGCAGGGGCCGCTGCACCACGTCACGCACGGGTCCGATCTCGGCGATCCGGCCGGCGTACATGACGGCGACCCGATCGGCGGTTTCAGCGATGACGCCCATGTCATGCGTGATCAGCATGATGGCTGTGCCGCGCTCACGACACAGCTTCTTCAACAACTGAATAATCTGCGCCTGGATCGACACGTCGAGCGCCGTCGTCGGCTCGTCGGCGATGACCAACTCCGGTTCGGCGCAGAGCGCGAGCGCGATCACGACCCGCTGGCGCATGCCGCCGGAGAACTCGTGCGGATAGCCGTCGATACGGCGTGCGGCACCTTGGATGCCGACCTCTTCGAGCAGCCCGACCGCGCGGCGTCGTGCCTCCGCCTCAGTCACGTCAGCGTGCGTGCGAATCGTCTCGATCAATTGTTCGCTGATCCGATACAATGGGTTGAGCGAGGTCAGCGGGTCCTGAAACACCATGCCGATCCGCTTGCCGCGCACGGCGCGCATGCGCTCGCGTGGCAGATCGTCGATGCGCTCTCCCTTGAGCAGAATCTGGCCAGCGGCGATGCGGCCCGGCGGCTCCAGCAGACCGATGACGGCCGAGCCGGTCAACGATTTGCCGGCCCCCGATTCGCCGACGACGCCGAGCACTTCGCCGGCCGCGATATCGAACGAAATATCATCGACTGCGACCAGTGTGCCGCGGCGGTTCGGGAATTCGACGCGCAGATTGCGCACGGAGAGGACGGGTGCTGACATGCCGACAGCTTTGTTGAAGCCGCGCGTGATCGTCAATGGGCGAGCGATGTGACCGAAACCTCGAGCCACAACATCTCGGTTGGACACGTCGTTGGCGGCTCGATATGCAAGTCACTCGACAACAGATCCGAACTCTGGACCTCTCATGCCCCTGTCGCTCGACATCCAATTTGCCGCTCTCGACGATACGCCGCAGTCGACCGTCGTGCTGCTCGCGGCAGGCGACGCGAAACTAGGCCCGGCCGCGACCGCGATGGACCAGCGGTCTGCCGGTGCGCTCGGCAATGCCGTTCGCGCCGCGGCGTTCAAGGGAAAGTTGAAGTCCTCCATCGAAATATTGGCGCCGCCCAAGCTCGATGTGGCGCGCGTTCTGATTGCAGGGGCGTCGGGCGACCTCGACGAGAACGATCGACTTTCGCTCGGCGGCGCGATCTTTGCCGCGATCGTGGCGCGCAAATCCAGTATCGCGAGCCTCATCGTCGACGTGACCGGAATGAGTGCAGACGACGCAGCCGATATCGCCTACGGCGCGCTTCTGCGCAGTTATCATTGGGATCGCAAGTCGAAGAAAGGCGACGACGACAAATCCGGCAGCAACGGCCTGCAGTCGATCGTCATCCACTGTGCCAAGCCAGCCGCCGCCCGAGCTGCCTTCGAGATCCGCCGTGGCGTCGCCGAAGGCGTGGCCCTTGCCCGCGACCTCGTCAACGAGCCACCGAATATTCTCGGCCCGGTCGAATTCGCCGACCGCATCGCCGAGTTGGCCAGTGCAGGCCTCGACATCGAGATCCTCGACGAAGTGCAACTGCGTGACCTGAAGATGGGAGCGCTGCTCGGTGTCGCCCAAGGCAGTGCGCGACCGGCCCGCGTGGCGATCATGACCTGGAATGGTCTCGGCGGCAGCTCCGGCAAGGCAAAACGCACCAAACCCCTCTGCTTTATCGGCAAAGGCGTGACGTTCGACACCGGCGGCATTTCGCTCAAACCCGGCGCTGGCATGGAGGATATGAAAGGTGACATGGGCGGCGCCGCATGTGTCACCGGCCTGATGT
>JANOAW010000856.1:0-1970 GCA_031411355.1 Hyphomicrobiaceae bacterium
GATCTTTGCATGACAAACAAGACCAGTGGCGAGTAGGCTGCCGACATGAGTACACCGCATCAGTTGCGCATCGTCGAGACGATCTCGGACATTCCCGCCTCCCGCTGGGATGCCTGTGCCAATCCTGATCCGGCCGTCTACAATCCGTTTCAATCCCATGCGTTTTTGCGAGCGCTCGAAGACTCAGGCTGTGTTGACGCCAAATCTGGCTGGCAGCCGCAGCATCTCGTGCTCGAGACGGCGAACGGCGAAACGGTGGCCGTCGCACCCGCCTACCTCAAGAGCCACAGCCAAGGTGAATACGTCTTCGATCATGGGTGGGCGGAGGCACTGCACCGCGCGGGTGGCCGCTACTATCCCAAGCTCCAGATTGCCGTGCCGTTCACGCCGGTTCCGGGCCGTCGCTTCATGGCGGCACCCGGCCCCTCGGCGATCGAACACGAACGCATGTTGGCCGCGGGCGCCATCGAGGTCGCCAAACGCTCCAAACTGTCATCGTTGCACGCCACCTTCACCTCGCGAGAGGAATGGTCGCGTCTCGGCTCGGCCGGCCTTCTGCAGCGCACGCACCAACAATATCATTGGGCCAATGACGGCTACGCGACCTTCGACGACTTTTTGGCTGCCCTCTCGTCACGCAAGCGCAAGACCATGCGCAAGGAACGCGTTGAAGCGCTGTCTGCCGGACTGAGCATCCGCCATGTCTCGGGCGCCGACATCACTGAGGCGGATTGGGACACGTTCTTCGGCTTTTATATGGACACCGGCAGCCGCAAATGGGGACGACCATACCTCAATCGCGAGTTCTTCTCGTTGCTCGGTGCGACGATGCCGGAGCAATGCCTGCTCATCTTCGCCGAGCGAGCGGGGCGACCGATCGCGGGCGCTTTGAACATGCTCGGCGGTGATTGTCTCTACGGGCGATATTGGGGCTGCGTCGAGCATCACCCATGCCTGCATTTCGAGATCTGTTACTATCAGGCCATCGACGTCGCGATCCAGCGCAAACTCGCCCGAGTCGAAGCCGGCGCTCAAGGCGACCATAAATTAGCGCGCGGATACATGCCCGAGACGACCTATTCGTTGCATTGGGTCGCCGACCCCGGCTTTCGTAAGGCAGTCGCAAACTTCCTCGACGAAGAACGCGCACACGTCGCTGAGCAGCGCGAGCTGCTGGCGGACTACGCGCCTTTCCGTAAGCAGGTCGCGGCCGAAGACGCGTGACGATGCCTCAATAGGCGCGACTGACACAGAATTGCACCACGTCGGCGAGCGCGTTGCGCGGGACGCTTTCGGGAAAAATGGCCAGCGCATCGCGCGCGATCGAACCGTAGTGGCGTGCCCGTTCGAACGTCGCCTCGATGGCTTTGTGCCGCTTCATGAGCGACAAGGCGTGTTCGATGTCGCCATCCTCGATCAGCCCCTCGGTGAGCGTCCGGTTCCAGAATCCGCGCTCAATTTCACTGCCGCGACGGTACGATAGGATGACGGGCAACGTGATTTTACCTTCGCGGAAATCGTCGCCGACCGATTTGCCGAGCCGCGAGCTGTCACCGGCATAATCCAACGCGTCGTCGACGAGCTGGAAGGCGATGCCTAGATTCTTGCCGTAGCTCCGAAGCGCCGCCTGTTCGTCGGCCGGACGCTGCGCAATAGCAGGCCCGACTTCGGCTGCGGCAGCGAACAAGGCGGCCGTCTTGGCGTTGATGATGGCGAGATAAGCGTCTTCGGTGGTCGAGGTGTGCTTGGCCGCGGCCAGCTGCATGACTTCGCCCTCGGCGATCACAGCGGCGGCGTTGGAGAGAATTTTCAAAGCCGGCAACGAACCGACGTCGACCATCATTCTAAACGCCTGACCGAGCAGAAAGTCGCCGACCAGGACGCTCGCCTGATTGCCCCACAGCCGTCGGGCCGTTTTTTTTCCGCGCCGCATGTCGCTGTCGTCGACGACGTCGTCGTGGAGCAGTGTT
>JANOAW010000857.1:0-4964 GCA_031411355.1 Hyphomicrobiaceae bacterium
GCCAAGGTCGGTCAGGTGCCGGCTCAAGCATGTGGCGATCACGATCGGGGCGTCGCGGCATCACCGATGGGCAGGCGGTCGGAAGAATAAGCACATCCGTGTCGGCGAGGACGGCGTGGGTGTCGCCCTCCACCACCAGGCGGGCTTCCTTGACCAGGGCCGCGAGAACAGGACGCGGGAGCGCCACCGGCTGGCCGTAGCGCGAGCGCACGGCGACAGGCTCCCGATCGACGCTGTGCAGATCGAGAATAGTTTCCGCGGCGAGTACGGAGCGCGGATGCGCAGCGGTCGTCGCGCTGTCCCGAACCGCTTCCGGCGCCGTCAGCACGTCGACCGAAAAGCTCAGGGCCTCCAAGGCTTGCGCCAGCGTTCCGAACGCGGCATCGAAATCGGCGAGGCCGCCCCACAGCATGGACGCCAAACGCCGGCGACCGTCCGCCGTTGCGCGCGGCGCTAGGTTGGCGAACACCTCCCAATATCCCGCGGCATCGAGCGCCTCCAACATCGGATGTCGACGAAATCGTTCTTCGAAATACGAGCGGATCTCCAACACGGCGTGCGCCGACAAACCGGCCTGGGCGCCGGACGAGACGTTTTCCGACAAGGCCCGCTCGAGACCCGAGACGATCTCGGCCGTGACCGAGATGGCGGACGGTGCCGCGACATTGGCGAAGTAACAGCGCCCCAGAACCTTGATCACGTCGGCGAGCGTCAACAACGACAGTCGCACCGAGCCGTCCGGCCCGCGCCGAGTCACCTCGTCGGTCGGTTGCATCAAGCGCCCCACGGTCTCGGTCGCCTTCGTGGCAGCGAGCGCCGGGTCGGCATGGGCGAGCCGGATCATTCCGGCCAGACCGAGTGTATCGGCACGAGGCAATATCCCGGTCGCGAGTTGCAGGCGCACGTGGCTGGCTTCGAATTGCGCCGACAACCGTCCATCACGCGGTTTTGCCAGCGCGTGGATCAACCGGTCGGCTTGCGCCGTGACCGGCATCATCAACCCAAGGGTTGCCGGACGTTCGACGGCACGCGACAACATCGCCACTTCGCCGAGCGCGCGATCAAGGTCGTCGCGCAAAATCGTCTGGAGTGCCGGATCGACCGCGCGGCGGTCGTCCAGCCAGTCGGCAAGGCGCGTGACCGCCTCGCGCAACTGCCGGCATTCAAGATCGAGTGACTTGCTCATGACTGCCTCTCGAAGGAGAGCCGTGACATCAGGCAGCCGCGAGTTCTTGGGCCGCTCGATGCCGGTGCATCCCTCTCAAGCTCCCCCCATCGCCGGCGCTTCGAAGCTGCCGTCGAACGGTGACGCATCGTCACCCGAACCAAACCCCATGCCGCCCCCCGACAGCGCCAACAAGGCACCGATCAAGCCGATATCCTTGCCGTCGGACGCGCGCCGGGCATCATCCGCCATCGGATACCAATCGTGCCAGGCGCGCTGTTCGAGGTCGACGATGCGATCGGGCCGCCAGGGCATGGCCTCCAGCAGAAGGTCGCGCACCGGCGCCAGACGAGCGGCCCAGCCGGTGAGCAGAACCACGTCACAGTCGGACGCGACGAGCGCGCGCGACAATCGGGCGACCATCGGCGCGAGCGCGGCTTTGGCCTCGGCCAGCACATCGTCGAGACGGACACGGATTTCGACCCGCGCCAGATTGAAATCGGTGGCACCCGCGCTTGCGGCCGCGGTTTCGAAATCCAGCGCCGCATCCCGGTTGCCGGCAGGTCCGATCCGCGCCACCAGGGTATCGAGACGCGTAGACAGCCGCACATCGCCGCACGGCGCGTCATGTGCCAGGGTCAGCAATCCGAGAGCCGCCGGCCGCAACCAATGCTCATAGAGTCGTGTCGATGGCGCTGCGATGTCGTAGGCCGCTCCAGCCCCGGGCGAGGCGGCGTGACGGGCGAGAAACGCCTCGGGGCCTTTGGTGCCGTGCATCGCGAGCGCTGCCGCCAGTGCCGGCAACACGATTGCTGTCACGAGACGGTCGACCAGGACTTCGCCACCGATGTCTGAACGCTGCGCGCCGAGCAATGCCGGGGTGACCGGCTGGTCAGCCGACTGTCCATAGGTGACGACCGTCATCGTGGTGTGACCGCCGCCAACATCCAGCGCACCAATGCGCAAGCATGGCTCAACGCCGAAGTCCGGCCGGTTCTTTCCGATTGTCGACATGACGTTGCGCACATCGCCGCCAAAGCGGTGTCCGACTTCGTCGAAGAGGTAAACGAGCTGCGCCGCCAGCGTTTCGTCGAGACCGAGGCGGACAGTCGGCCGCGGCGGCATTGTGCCGTCGGCCTCATCATCCCAGGCGAGGGCGCGCCACAACATGTCGACGGCCGCTTCAGCGCGCTCGCGCATCAGCTGGCGTTCGTCCAGCGGCAACGTCAAAGGCACGCACACGACGATCTGGCGCAGACGGCGGATGCCCTCGGCACGGCGTGCCGCGGCGGCCGACGTCGTCGCAGCGTCACCCTGCCGGCGGCGGCTGTGTGTCACCGGTTCGACGACCGGCGCGTTGATGGCGGCCAGCGCCTGCAGAACCAGCTCCGCAACGAGAAAACTCGTCATCGACGAGAGTGCGAAACGCGGCCTCAGCGTCAACGGCCGCACGGCTCCTTCAGGGCCGGTCAGCAATTTGGCGGTCGTCGTTTCCCCGGCAAGCGACAGCAGGCGCCCAGACACCATCGGGCTCTTTTGAAGTGTCGAGCGTCGATCGAGGGCGAAGCGCCATGTGTCGCTGCGCAAAGTCACGTCCGACAGATGCCGCTTGGGCGATGCCAGTCCGGTCGGCCCGTCGACGGCGCGCGTCGTGCTCGCCAGCCTCACGGCCTCATGGCCTGTGCGCGCCAGACTTGGCCAATGGAACGCATCGGCACGCCCACTGCGGCGCGACAGCGCCTCCGATCCGAACGAGGCGCGCGAGAACTCGATCCGGCTGTCGAACGTGCCGTGATATATCGTTGCCGGGTTGGACATATCGCGCATGGGCAGGAGGGCTGCGTTCTCGATGATCGGCCGTCCATTGGTCAGCGAATTCTCGACCAGCATGCAACAGCTGCGACTGTGCCCGATGTCGAGCACGAGATCGACCGGCACGGGCGGCACGATGTCGGCCCGCGTTTCGAAGAATTGCAGGCTCGGCAGCACGCCGGCGCGTCGCACCACTGTCAACAATGCCAGATAGCTCGCCAGCTGATGCAGGTTGTGGCTACTCGTCACTTGTCCCGTCCGCCGCATCTCGGCCGCGGGAAACACGTGTTCGATCCAGTCTTGCACCCAATCCTCGGAGAGAAACGGTGCCAACGGTTCGGCTTCGTCGGTGACGGCAAAGATGCTGTGAAACCGGACGTCGTCAGCAGTCGGTGCAAGATAGACGTCCAGATCCAGGCGTGAGCGCCGTTCGATCGCGGTGTCGATCGCGATCACGCCGCGAACGCTGCCGCTGTCCGAGACGCCCGAAAGATACAGGCGCGCCCAATTGCCCGGGCCTTCGTCGAAGCGGGGTCGGCCATCGCCGTCGCGCGAAATGAACCGTAGAAGCGGCAGCGGAAGCCATCTGTCCATCGCGGCCCTGACAGCCGTTCGGCCATCGGCCCGAAGCCGTGAACTATCCAGGTCCGGATCGCCCGACAGGGGTTTCGCCGGGCCGAGCGCCCACACGCCGCCATCGTCGAGCGAAACGCGTTCGATCGAGAACACGCGCACCACGCCGTCGATGACGGCGCTCGGCAGTTCGATATCAATGAACTGCACGCCCGCATTGGGCGCGAGCCGTGTGATTGATCGAAACAGTTCGTCGGCGCCGTCCACGGCTGCCTGACTGGACTTCGACATGTCCCCCGGATTGAGCATTTCCCCACACCGCGATTGTCACTTAATTAAAGTCCGACGCGACGACAGCCGCGCTCCTTGCAAGTTCCGAGCCCCGACCGAAACCACGGCACGGCGGCCACTGTGCCGCACACAAAAATCACGACCGACGATCCGCCGACCATCGATCGCTGCTTCCCATGGATCGCTATATATCGCGAAGAACCAGCCCACCGCTACCACATCGTGCATACCATGGTGCACGAACCTGTCGTCCGTCTTCCCGACAGTTGACGGAAACACTCTCCCCGGAACCACGCCCCGCCCGTCCATACCCGCCGCTTCATACCCGTCCGTTTCATAGAAGCCGCATGATGAACCACGTCAAGACGCGCTGTGCCCGTCCATCCGTCGACTGTTGCAAGTGCACAACGCTGTTAGCCGATTGCAGTAACAAGCGGTGACACTCCGAAGATCTGATGCTAGCTGTGCCGTCCGGATCACAGGATTTGGTCGACTTTGAGACGCGGTGTCGCACGGACCTGGCGACGTCGTTGTGATGTCGGTGTTTGATGCGATCACGGCGCCGGTGCGTTCGAGAGCGATGTCAAAGTCGGCGGGTGTGTTGGGCGGGGGCTTGAATTTCGGTGCGGGGGCGCCGGCATTTGGCTACCAATACTTGAATGCCGGTATTCCCGATGAGACACTTATGTGGCCCTCATCGGCTGAATGGTATTTGTGGGGTGAGTAATGAGCGTATCTCGCGTACGCGCGGCGGCCGGCGCAGCCGCCATCGCAGCCGTTGTGACCGGAGCCGCCGCAATCGTCGCCGGTAGCGCTGGCGCGCAGCAAATTCCCAATTTCAAAGACGACAGACGTCTGCCACCGGCAGGCCAAGCCATAGACGCTGCCGCCGACGCCCGCCGCACCGCCGAGGCCGATGCCAAGCGCAAAGCCGACGAGGACGCCCGTCGCACCGCCGAAGCCGTCGCAAAACGCAAAGCCGACGAGGACGCCCGCCGCACCGCCGAAGCCGATGCAAAGCGCAAAGCCGACGAGGACGCCCGCCGTACCGCCGAAGCCGATGCCAAGCGCAAAGCCGACGAGGACGCCCGCCGCACCGCCGAAGCCGATGCAAAGCGCAAAG
>JANOAW010000858.1:0-1882 GCA_031411355.1 Hyphomicrobiaceae bacterium
CGTCATGGCTTGCGGGCGCGGCGATCCAGCGCGACAGCTTTCGCTCGCAGAGCTTTTCGGTGTTCGATTACAGTTACACGGCACCCGGCGTATTTGCGCAGGTCGAGCATGACCTGCGCGACGACCTGACGCTTGCAGGCAGTGCACGGATCGATTTCCATAGCGACTATGGCACGAGGGTAAGCCCGCGCCTGTCGCTGCTCTACAGGCCGGACTGTCTGACGATCCGCGCCTCGGCCGGGCGCGGCTTCTTCGCGCCGACGCCGTTCGTCGATGAAATCGAGGCGGCCGGATTGTCGCGCCTCGAACCCTTGAACGGCCTCAAGGCGGAGGTCGCCGACACGGCCTCGCTCGACGTCGGCTACAGCCTCGGTTCGACCGAGGTCAACGCATCGCTGTTCGGTTCTCGCGCCGACAATGCGTTGCGATTGGAAACTCTGCCGAGCGGCGATCGTGTCCGGCTGGTCAACGTCGTCGGCGAGACACGGACCTATGGCGCAGAACTGCTGCTGCGCCAGCGCTGGGATGCCTTCTCGGTCACCGCCAGCTATGTCTATATCGATGCCAGCGAACCGGCGGACAGCGGAGCGGGGCGGCGAAGTGTAGCCCGCACCCCGCGTCATACCGGCGGCATGGTCGCCATGTGGGAACGCGAGGGCGTCGGACGGCTCGGTTTCGAGGCCTATTACACCGGTCGCCAGCGGCTCGACGACAATCCCTACCGTACCCGCAGCAAAGCCTATGTCGAGCTTGGCATTCTGGGTGAGATCGTGTTCGGCAATGTCCGGCTGTTCGTCAACGCCGAGAATCTGCTCGACGTGCGCCAGACAAAATATGATTCGCTGCTGCTGCCGACACGGGCGGCCGACGGTCGCTGGACCGTCGATGCATGGGGGCCGACCGACGGTTTCACCGTCAACGGCGGCATAAGGCTGACCTTCGGCTGATCGATGTCAGCGTCGGCATCATTGTCATCGGAAATGGAGCCGAACGGCGATTGCCGCCGCTGGCGCATCGCATGATCGCCACACAAAAAGGGTGCCCGGTCTTTCGACCGGACACCCCCTCAATGCTTATCAGTGCAGCCTGTTACGGGCAGCAGCTCATCGCCACGTCGCAGCAGGCGAGCATGAGGTCGCAGCAGGACATGGCAAAGCTGGCAACGGTGTCCGGTGCGGCGGCATAGGCTGCCGAACTGGACCCGAGGAGCGCAGCTCCGACGATGAGAAACTTCTTCATGATGGTATCTCCGTTGATGATAGAAAGATCGGTATCAACGGTGCAGTCGGGGTGGCGGCGGCTCCGGGCCGCTGCTTGCAGCGAGCAAGGGCAGGGCGTCGAAGCGAAGATGGTCTGCCGCTTTTACCCAAGGCATGGCAGGGTCCACCATCTGGGCTGCCGGTATCGACTGGCACAGGGCAATGCAGAAGGAGCGGCATTCAAATCCGGCGCTATCGTCGCAACCACCGCAATCCTCGGCGTCGCCCGCCATCGCCTCGTGAGACGCCATGGGCGCGCATCCGGTTGCAGCGAAGCTCGCTTCGAGCGGCAGCAACACGGTCAATACAAGCGACAGACAGAGAAAAAGGCGGTGCGGCATCGGCATGGCGTTACGAGGGATTTCGCGGCGATGAAAGCATCGGTTACACGGTGCCAGCACAGCTTCATTGCCCCCTTGTTGGCCGGCAAGAGCAGAGTAGCGGTGACGCCAAATCCGTCCGAGGCGCGATAGCTGCTATGCCGAACTCGGCATCGCCGCGAAAATCAGACCATCTCCAACCGATCGCACGTCGGTCCCGGACGCCGACATCGAACAGGTGTCGCACCCGCTTGGGGCGCATGAACTGCTGCGCGGCGCAGCCAGACGCCCGCCAAGAGTGAC
>JANOAW010000859.1:0-2372 GCA_031411355.1 Hyphomicrobiaceae bacterium
GGTGACGAATCCGCCGATCGACCCGATCCGCGAAGAGCTTGTGATGTCGCTCGTGTCCTTCATCGGCCCCAGGCCGAACCTGCTCGATCTCAAGGGCACATCCAACCACATGCGGCTGGAAGTCTCGCAGCCCATCCTGACGAATGACGATCTCGAACGCATCCGCACCATCGGTGCGGTGGCCGACAACCCGTTCCGCACCGCCACCATCGACATCACCTACGATGTGGCGAACGGTCATGACTACATGGAGGCGGCGCTTGATTCCGTCTGCGCCCAGGCCGAGCGCGCGGTGAAGGACGGCTTCAACATCATCATTCTGTCGGACCGCGCCGTCTCTGCCGAGCGCGTTCCGATCCCCGCACTGCTAGCCACCTCGGCGACGCACCATCACCTGATCCGCAAGGGACTGCGCACCTCGGTGGGTCTTGTGGTGGAAACCGGCGAGGCGCGCGAGGTGCATCAGTTCGCGATGCTCGCGGGCTATGGCGCGGAAGCTGTCAACCCCTATCTCGCCTTCGAAACGCTGGAGGACATGCTCCCCACGCTCGAAGAAAAGATCACCGGCTATGAAGCCGTGAAGCGCTACATCAAGGCGGTCGACAAGGGCCTCTTGAAGGTCATGTCCAAGATGGGCATCTCGACCTATCAATCCTATTGCGGTGCGCAGATCTTCGATGCGGTCGGCCTCTCCTCCGACTTCGTGAAGAAGTATTTCACCGGAACGGCCACGCAGATCGAGGGCATCGGCCTTCTCGAAATCGCCGAGGAAGCCTTCCGCCGCCACGAGAACGCCTTTGGCGAGAATCCCGTTTTCCGCAGCAGCCTCGATGTCGGCGGCGACTATGCCCAGCGCATCCGCGGCGAAGCCCATGTCTGGAACTCTGAAACGGTTTCAACGCTGCAGCACGCCGTCCGCGGCAACTCGCAGGACAAGTACCGTGAATACGCCCGCCTCATCAACGAGCAGAACGAGAAGCTGAAGACCCTGCGCGGATTGTTCCGCATCCGCTCGGCCGAGGAAATGGGAAGGACCCCGATTGATGTTTCCGAAGTGGAGAGTGCGAAGGACATCGTCCGCCGCTTTGCCACGGGAGCCATGTCCTTCGGTTCGATTTCGCGCGAGGCCCACACCACACTTGCAATCGCCATGAACCGCATCGGCGGCAAGTCCAACACCGGCGAAGGCGGCGAGGAAGCCGACCGCTTCGTTCCGATGGCAAACGGCGACTCGATGCGTTCCGCCATCAAGCAGGTGGCCTCCGGCCGCTTCGGCGTGACGGCGGAATACCTCGTCAATTCCGACATGATGCAGATCAAGATGGCACAGGGCGCCAAGCCCGGCGAAGGCGGCCAGCTGCCCGGCCACAAGGTCGATGCAACCATTGCCAAGGTGCGCCATTCAACGCCGGGCGTGGGCCTGATCTCGCCTCCACCCCATCATGACATCTATTCGATCGAAGACCTCGCCCAGCTGATCTATGACCTGAAGAACGTGAACCCTGCGGCACAGGTGTCCGTGAAGCTGGTTTCCGAAGTGGGCGTGGGCACGGTGGCTGCGGGCGTTTCCAAGGCCCATGCCGATCATGTGACAATCTCGGGCTATGAGGGCGGAACCGGCGCTTCACCCCTGACTTCGATCAAGCACGCAGGTTCGCCATGGGAAATCGGCCTCGCCGAAACGCAACAGACTCTCGTCACCAATGATTTGCGTGGCCGCATTGCCGTCCAGGCAGACGGCGGCATCCGCACCGGGCGCGACGTGTTGATCGCTGCACTCCTGGGCGCTGATGAAATCGGCTTTGCCACGGCACCGCTGATCGCGGCAGGCTGCATCATGATGCGGAAGTGCCATCTCAACACCTGCCCCGTCGGCGTCGCCACGCAGGACCCGGAGCTGCGCAAGCGCTTCAAGGGCCAGCCCGAGCACGTCATCAACTTCTTCTTCTTCGTCGCTGAAGAAGTGCGCGAGCATCTGGCCGCCATGGGTCTCAGATCCTATGACGAGCTGATCGGCGAAACCTCCTGGCTCGATCAGGATACAGCGATCTCGCACTGGAAGGCGCGCGGCCTCGACTTCTCGCGGATCTTCGCGAAGCCCGATGTCGTGGGCCCCGTGCCCCTCAAGAAGGTGACATCGCAGGATCACGGCATCGACCGCATTCTCGACCGCAAGCTGATCGCCGAAGCGAAGCCTGCACTTGAAGGCCGCACACCGGTCGAGATCGTGTCGAAGATCGCCAACTACGACCGCACTGCCGGCGCCATGCTGTCGGGCGAGGTCGCCAAGCGCTACGGCCATGCCGGATTGCCGGAAGACACCATCAAGGTGAAGTTCAACGGCATCGCCGGACAGAGCTTCGGCGCCTGGG
>JANOAW010000860.1:0-6101 GCA_031411355.1 Hyphomicrobiaceae bacterium
AGCAGGATCACGCGCGGGATCAACAGCGTGGCGTAGACAACCACTTGGCCGAGCGTATTTGGGATGACGTGGCGGCGGATGATGCCGACCGTGTCGACGCCGAGCGCTTGCGCGGCCGCTATATATTCCTGCCGCTTGATCGACAACGTCTGCCCCCGCACGATGCGCGCCATATCCAACCATTCGATGGCGCCGACGGCGAGGAACATGAGCACGAAATTGCGCCCGAAGAAGACCACCAGCATGATGACGAAAAAAATGAACGGCAGCGCATAAAGTATATCGACGATGCGCATCATGACATCGTCCGTACGCCCGCCGATATATCCAGATGTCGCCCCATAGACGACGCCGATGACCAGCGCGACGCCGGTCGCGAGCAGGCCGATGGCGAGAGAAACGCGGCCGGCGATCAACACGCGCGTCAAGAGATCGCGGCCATTGCCGTCGGTGCCGAACAAAAAATATCGTGGCTTGATCGGCACCTCGAGATCCAGGCGCCGGCCGTCGTCGTGACGCTGCGTCACGCGCGGTGTCGCAAACATGTCCGAGCGCTCGAAATAGACCAGCAGGCGCTCGTCGATCGGGCGCTCTGCTGAAAGCGTGATTCTCACTGTCGTCGCACCGAGCGCGATGATGTCTGCCCGCGCACGGGTGCGGGCTGCGACCTTCGCCAGCCCGATCGGAAGCTGTTCAGCCGTCGGCACCGGCGCCAGGGATGGTCCGACGCGGACATAGTCCTGATACACCTTGTCGTGCGGGTGGCCGGTCAAGTACGGGCCGAGCACCGATGCCAGGGCGACGATAACGAGGATCATCAGGCTCGCGACGGCGGCCGAGTTGCGGGCGAGCCTCGCCCACGCGTCGCTCCAGAGCGAGCGCGTGACGACGCGGTATATTTTGCCGGTGCCCATACGATCACGCGTTCAGCCCCAATCGAATGGCGACGGACCGGCGATGGGCGTCGAGCCCCTCGGCTGTCGCGAGCGTCATGGCCGCGGGCGCCAAGGCTCGCAACGCGGGTTCGCTCAGACGCAGAAGCGACGTGCGCTTCATGAAATCGAGAACGCCGAGGCCCGAGGCGAAACGCGCCGAGCGCGCGGTCGGCAGCACGTGATTCGATCCCGAGACGTAGTCGCCGATGACTTCGGGTGTGAATGCGCCGAGGAAGATCGCACCGGCATTTCTGATGCGGGCAGCCAACGCCTCGCCACCGTCGCGGGTGATGATTTCGAGATGTTCGGCAGCGATCCGGTCGGCCAGTGGCACCGCCTCGTCGAGCGTTTCAACCACGATGATCGCGCCGAACTCGGCCCAGCTCTCGCCTGCGATGGTCTCGCGCGACAGCAACTTCAATTGCCGCTCGACTGCCGCCGCGACACGCTCTGCTGTCGCCACATCGTCGGTGATCAGGATCGATTGGGCGCTCGCGTCGTGTTCGGCCTGTGCCAGGAGATCGGCTGCGACCCAATCGGCGTTGGCCGAGGCGTCAGCGATGATGAGAACTTCACTCGGCCCAGCAATCGAATCGATGCCGACAGTGCCGAACACCTGCCGCTTGGCTGCGGCGACATAGGCGTTGCCGGGGCCGACGATCTTGGCGACGGGCGGCACGCTGTTGGTGCCATAGGCCAAGGCCGCGACCGCCTGAGCGCCGCCGATGCGGTAGATTTCGTCGACACCGGCGATGCGTGCCGCCGCCAGCACCAAAGGATTGAGCGCGCCCCGCATGGCTGGGACGCACATGGCGATCCGTGGGACGCCCGCAACTTTTGCCGGGACTGCATTCATCAGCACCGAACTGGGATAACTTGCCTGACCGCCGGGAACATACAAGCCGACGGCTTCGATTGCGGTCCAGCGAGAGCCGAGATCGACACCGGCTGCGTCCGTGTAACGATCGTCTTTCGGCACTTGTCGGGCGTGATGGCGGCGGATGCGTTCGGCTGCGAACTCGAGAGCATCGCGTGTCTCGATGTCGGCCGACGCGTATGCCACATCGATTTCGCTCGACGGCACGCGAATGCCCACGGTCTCAAGATCGAGTTGATCGAATTGGCGCGTCAAGGCAAAGAGCGCCGCGTCGCCCCGCTTTCGCACATCCGCGATGATGCCGCGGACGCGCTCGTCGACGTCGTCGGACACCTCCCGCTTGGTGGTCAAAAAGGCCGCGAATCGCTGTTCGAAATCAGCGCTCGATGTCGTCAGTCGAAGAACCATGGACCGGGTCCGCAATCGTTGCGCCGTTCGGACTGATACACTGCGGTGGCCAATGTGGCCACCGGGGTGCGGACTTTCACGCCAGGCGGCGGTACCAGGTTGCGAGCAAGCCGTTGCCAGCGAGCGGTCCCCACGGTTTGCGCGTGAACAGCGCGTCGAGGCCGAGGCTCTTGCCGGCGCTGTGGATCAGGAAGAAGCCTTGCACGAAGACCAGGAACACATACAGCCACGGCCACTCGCCCGGATGTTTGTAGAGGCCGAGCCACAAATGCAAAGTGAACAGCATGCCGATCGCGGCGAGCGGCCGGACGAGAAACCCGAGCATGAAGGCAATGCCGAGCGACAACTCAGTCAAATAAACGATCGGGTTGATGATCGGCAGCGCGGGGATGTAGATGTTGGTCGCGATCCAGCTGTGTGCGGAAAAGGCGGCATGTTCGGCCAATTGGCGCGTCCAGCCATCGAGCCCGCCCGAAACCGGCAGCGGCAATTTCCACAGCGATCCCTGAAACCACATGCTGCCGATACCGAGCCGCATGATCCATGTGCCGAGATGGCCAGCGGTACGTTGCGCTGGGTCCTGGCTCCAGTTTTTCCAGGCGATCCAGATGCTACCGAACAGCAGCGCCAGAAATCCGAGCGTCAGAATCCACGCGAAAATCGGCCCCGCATTGTTGTGATCGTCGGTGCGGCCGAGCAAAAATTGTAGAGTGTCATAGAACGGATTGGTCTTCACGTTTTGGCTCCCCTCGGTTGGATTGCAGGCTGGTTGATGCCGGATCCCGGCGCATAGATACGCCTGTCGGTGCCGCAAGTTCGATGGTGATGGATTCGAGGGCGTCGGATCGAGGCTGCACCCCACCGATCACGGCTGTCGCGGGATAGCCGGCCGAGCGCAAGGCCGCCACGCATGCGTCGGCAGCAGTGGCCGGTATGGCGGCGAGCACTCCACCCGCCGTCTGCGGGTCGAACAGCGCGGGATAAAGGGGATGCGTGCCGGCTGCATCGATATTGCGGATCGCGCGGCGCAGACGGACGTTCTGTGGCTGCAGTGACGAAAAGATGCCCATGCCGATCGTCTCGGCGACCCCATCGAGCAGCGGCACGTCGGGTAGGACGAGGTACGCGTCGACGTTCGACGCCCGCACCATCTCGACGAGATGGCCGAGCAGACCAAAACCCGTGACGTCGGTTGCTGCGTGTGCGCCGTGGTCGACGAGAATGCGCGCGCCGACACGGTTCGAGGTGATCATGTGCGTGATGGCGCCCATCACCCAGCGCGCTTTGGCCTTGCCGCGCATGTCGGCCGCCAAAAGTGTTCCGGTGCCGAGAGGCTTGGTCAAGATCAGCACATCGCCGGGAACCAGCCCACCTTTGCGCAGGACGCGATCGCGCGCGATCAAACCGTTGACGGCGAAGCCGAGGGACAGCTCCGCGCCTTCGCTGGTGTGGCCGCCGACCAGCGCACAGCCGGCCTCGCGCAACATCGCGTTGGCGCCGGCCATCATGGCCGACAGATCCGCTTCGACCTTGGCCTCGATGCCATACGGCACCGTCGCGATCGCCAGCGCCGTCTGCGGCTCGGCTCCCATGGCGAAGATGTCCCCGAGCGCATGATTGACCGCAATTTTTCCGAACAGATAGGGGTCGTCGATGATGGCGCGGAAATAGTCGACGGAGTGCACGGCGAGCCTTGTTCCGCCGACGTCGACCACGGCTGCGTCGTCGGGTGCATCGAGGCCGAGCACGACGTCGTCGCGCTGCAGGGGCTCGATCGACCCGAGAGCGCGGCTCAGCACCGTCGCACCGACTTTGGCGCCACAGCCACCACACCGCATGGCCATGGCGGAGATCTCGGTCATGGCGGCTGCTTCGGCGACCCGCACCTGCGGACCGTCAGCCGCCGTGGCCATCTCGGGCAGGTCGTTGAATTTGTGCATGAAGCGGCGGTCGATCCAGTCTTTCCAGCGCCACACCCAGCGACCGGCGAACGCGAGGCCGTTTCGCGTGCCAACAGCGTTTTCATCGCCGGTCGAGATCAGATACAGGGCATCCTTTTGCGGGCGATGCCGGCGCAGTGGCGTTTGGGTCATCAGGTTGCGGATGTTGGTTGCCAATGTCGGCGCACTGCGCACGGCGTAGACGCCCGATTTCGGCAGGTCGTAGCCCTCGATCGTGGCGACGTCGCCGGCAGCGAAAACGCTCGGATGCGAGATGCTCTGCAACGTATCGCTGACGCGGATGAAGCCGCGGCCGTCGACGGCAAGGCCGGTGTCGCGCACCCAGGACGCAGCCTCAGCGCGCGTGGTCCAGAAGATTTCATCAAGGCCGATGCGCTCCGCGTCGTTCAGGATGGCGGCGCCTGCCTCGACGGCTGTGACTTTGCAATTGGAGCGGATCGTGATGTCGCGAGCGCGCAGAATTTCGGTGAAACGTCGCCTGACGCCCGCCGGCATGGCCGGCAGAACCTCGGCTGACGGCGTCACGATCGTAAACGACAAGCCGGCCGGATCGTGGCCGGCGGCGCGCACGTCGCGTAACAATCGATGCTGCATGGCGAGCAGCAATTCGACGCCGCCCGGACCTGCACCGACAACGCCGATGCGCGATCGACCATGTGCCGCAAGGATACGCGCGCGCGCCGCCTCGAACCGTGCCAGGAACCCATCGACCGGTTTCACGGGCACCGCATGGGCCGCGACCCCCGGCACATGCTGCATGCCGGGTGTTGAACCGATGTTGATCGACAGCACGTCGAACGGTACCGGCGGTCGGTTGTCGCACAAAACCCGCCCGCCCGCGAGATCTAGGCCGTGGACAGTGCTTTGATACAAGCGCGCGCCGGCGAAACGGCACAGAGGACCGGTGTCGATGTGGGCATCATCGGCGCTGTAGTGGCCAGCGATCATGCCGGGCAACATGCCGGAATAGGGGGTGTGCACCTCGCGCGTGATCAAGGTCAGCCGCACGCCCGGTTCGGGTGCCATGCCAAACATCCTGAGCACACCGACGTGGGCGTGACCGGCACCGATGAGCACCACGTCTTTGACGATCGGGACAGCTTGCGACTTCATCGGGCGGCACCTGGGGAATCGAGAACTTGAGCGCCGGCGGCCTCGGCAAGCCGTGTCGGCAGCGTCGAGATCTTGAGCGCCGCGCGAACGGCCCGCGAGATCGCGTCGATCGCGGCGGATAGCACGACCGTGGCCGCGATGAGCACGACGGCTGCGTCAAAGCGCAATTCAGATATCGCGCCGTCGATGTGGAAGCCGAGAGTGGCGACACCGAGGATGCCGAAAATGGCGCTCTCGCGGACGATGATCTCCCAGCGATACAGGAGGTATGCCAGGAACTGGCCGTACATGCGCGGCACGATTTCGAAGGCGTAAAGGTTGATCCCGGCTGGCGCGTCGCGGCGTTGCTCCAACTGATCCGCATGGCGGCCAAGCAGATAGCCGATGATACCGCCATTGTGCACGGCGAGCGCGATGACGGCTGGCAGCATCGACGGCCCCAAGACCTGCAACAGCACATAGGCCAGCATATACTCGGGGGTCGAACGGACGATCACCAGCAGCACGCGTCCGGCCGTTTGCCCGCCGACACCGAGGAACGTGCGCGAAATGATCGGAAACACCACAAGCGACATGATCCCGGCCGCGACCAGCGCGATCTGCGACAGCACGAGCGTCTGCCATACGCCGGGCAGGATCTTGGTCGTCAAGATGGCCGAGAACCAGCTGCCGAGTGCAGTCCATGTCGCGATATCGAACAGCGCGCCCTTGCGCAGTGGCACAGGCACGATGTCATGGCCGACGAAGCGGATCAGATTGGCCACAGCCGAACCACCGCCGATCGACTCGGGCAACAACAACAGACTG
>JANOAW010000861.1:0-4179 GCA_031411355.1 Hyphomicrobiaceae bacterium
CGATCACGCTGGCCGAAAACATCATGCGGCGTGTGGCGAGCGCGACAGCCCCCGCAAGCACCAATGAGACGCCCAATGTATATAGAATGTTCTCGATTGTGCCTTCGAGCCGCCACGCATAACCGCAAAAAAGCGCTGCAATGGCGAGGGTAAACCAGGTCTCAAGGCGGCGGGGAACCAGGGCGTAAGCCCAAGACACACCCCACGCTCCCCACGTCAGGGGACGCAAACCAACTGTTTCGTCCGACATCACGCCGACCCGCACCTGCCACACGATGACAGTTCTGTGACAGAGGCGTGATGAACGCAATATGAAGGTCGAGATGAAGGTCGAGAATACGCAGGTCGGACATGAGAGGGTTACGACGGTGGCATCCCGGACGTCGGTCGACGCCGACGTTCCGGGATGCCCCTCCACGACGCAGTGATGGCTTTACTTCAACAGGCCGGCTTCTCGGTAGAATTTGGCTGCGCCATCGTGCAGGGGCACACCGAGGCCCGTGAGCGCGGTTGCCTTCTGGATGGCTTTGCCTTTGGCATGGCCAGCGTCGAGAGCGGCACGGGTTTTGTCGGACCACAGCGCTTTGGTCACTTCATAGACGAGATCGGCCGAAATTTTCGCCGACGTGACCCATTGCGCGCCGACCGACACGGTTTTCACGCCTTTGACGTCCTTGTAGGCGCCGTCGGGGATGCTGTCAGCCGCGAAGAACTTGGCGCTCGCGAGTAGTTTTTCAGCATCTGGTCCTTCGATGGCCAGCAGGTCGACACCGGTCGTGGTGGCGAGTTCAGTGACCGCCGCCAGCGGGAAGCCACCGGTGATGAAGAAGGCGTCGATGCCGCCGTCCTTGAGTTTTTCGGCGGACGGGCCGGGCTTGAGGTTTTCAGCTTTGTAGTCGCCGTCCTTGATGCCGTAGTTGGCCAGAATGGCCTTGGCGTTGATCAACGAACCGGAGCCGGGTTCGTCGATGGAAATGCGCTTGCCCTTGAGATCCGCAATCGACTTGGCGGCGCCGCGCTTGACCACGATGTGGACGGTCTCGGAGTAGAGGTTGGCGATGGTGCGGAGGTCTTCGACCTTGCCTTTACCTTCGTAGACGCCGGTGCCGGTCGACGCCCATGCGGCGACGTCGGACTGGGAAAAGCCGCTTTCAGCTGCGCCCGAGGCGATGGCATTGACGTTGGCGACGGAGCCGTTGGTCGCCTGCGCGGTCGCGACCAGTTTATCGGTCGAAACCGCATTTGCGATCAAGCCGCCGATCGGGAAGTAGGTGCCGGCGGTGCCGCCGGTGCCGATACGGAAAAATTGTTGCTGCGCGTACGCGAGGCGGCCGCCGGTCGTGAGGGCTGCCAGGGCTGCGGCCCCTTGCAACGCATGGCGGCGGCTGATGTAGAGGGTCATGAACGGCGGCTCCCCGAAGGATTTTGCTGGCGTCGTCTCGCCAGA
Source organism: Hyphomicrobiaceae bacterium (assembly GCA_031411355.1). Lineage (GTDB taxonomy): Bacteria > Pseudomonadota > Alphaproteobacteria > Rhizobiales > Hyphomicrobiaceae > JABFRJ01. The sequence goes on from JANOAW010000861.1 coordinate 1,448, forward strand.
TGCGCAGCGTTAGCGAATTCTCGTCGCGGCGGGAAGAGGGCCGCAGCCCGCGACCGAGGCTGGTCGATTGTCGATTCTGTGGTTATGACGATGACGACCTCGCCTTGCCAGGACATCAGATGCAAGACCCGACCCACGCCCGCTCGAAAGCCCCGTTCCAGTGGGACGACGCGTTCCTGCTCGATGATCAGCTCTCCGAGGACGAGCGCGCCATTCGCGATACTGCGCGTGATTATGCGCAGGAAAAACTATTGCCGCGCGTGACCAAGGCCTATCTCGACGAGCACACGGATCGCGAGATTTTTCGCGAGATGGGCCGGCTCGGTCTGCTCGGCGTCACGGTGCCGGAAAAGTACGGCTGCGCCGGCGCCAACTACGTGTCGTATGGTCTCGTCGCCCGCGAGATCGAACGCGTCGACAGCGGCTATCGCTCGATGAATTCGGTGCAATCGTCGCTGGTCATGTATCCGATCTATGCTTACGGCACCGAAGAACAGCGCATGAAGTATCTGCCGAAGCTGGCCTCAGGCGAGTGGGTCGGCTGCTTCGGCTTGACGGAGCCCGACGCCGGCTCGGACCCAGCCGGCATGAAGACGCGCGCGGAGAAAGTCGCCGACGGCTATCGGCTGACCGGCTCGAAAATGTGGATCTCCAATTCTCCGATCGCCGACGTGTTCGTCGTGTGGGCCAAGTCGGAGGCGCACGGTGGCGGCATCAAGGGCTTTATTCTCGAGAAGGGCATGAAGGGTCTGTCGGCGCCGAAGATCGGTGGCAAGCTCAGTTTGCGCGCCTCGATCACCGGCGAAATCGTCATGGATGGCGTCGTCGTGTCGGAGGCGCATGTGCTGCCGAATGTGCAAGGTCTCGCCGGCCCGTTCGGATGTTTGAATCGCGCGCGCTACGGCATTTCCTGGGGCGCAATGGGGGCTGCCGAAGACTGCTTCCACCGCGCGCGCCAATACACGCTCGATCGCAAACAGTTCGGCAAGCCGCTGGCGGCAACGCAGCTGGTCCAGAAGAAACTGGCGGACATGCTGACGGAAATTTCACTCGGCCTGCAAGGAAGCTTGCGCGTCGGCCGCCTGTTCGACGAGGGCCGCTTCGCGCCCGAGATGATCTCGCTCGTCAAGCGCAACAACTGCGGCAAGGCCTTGGATATCGCCCGCATCGCCCGCGACATGCACGGCGGCAACGGCATCCAGGCCGAATATCACGTCATGCGCCACGCAGCCAACCTCGAAACGGTGAACACGTACGAAGGCACCCACGATGTGCACGCGCTGATCCTCGGCCGCGCCGTGACGGGCATTCAGGCGTTTTTCTGAGGCGACGGGACGCCCGCGCCCGCCCGCCGCCTCGCCCCCTTCACAATCTCCTGTTCGCCCCGCCCGTGCTTTTCGCTGGCGGCATCGACAGGCAGCGTTCATATTATGACCACGATCGGTCCCCCCTTATGGCGATCGACAGCGTTCGTTTGAGTGAGCCCGATGAACCAGACCGCCTCGATAGCTGCCGACGCCACCATCGTGCCGCGCGCGGAAGCCGCGACCGAACGCATTCAGCGCGCCCGCAGGGCAGCCGGCGAGATCGTATTCGGTCAGGAAGCCGTGATCGAGAAGACATTGATTACGGTACTGGCGGGCGGTCACGGGCTGCTGATCGGTGTTCCCGGTCTTGCAAAAACGCTGCTTGTCGAGACACTTGGTCATGTGCTGGGCCTGGACGCCAAGCGCATCCAGTTCACGCCCGACTTGATGCCGTCCGATATCGTTGGGTCTGAAGTGCTCGAGGAAGCGCACGGCCAAGGCGGGCGGCGGGCGTTTCGTTTCATCAAAGGCCCGATTTTCGGCCAGCTGCTGATGGCCGACGAAATCAACCGAGCCTCACCGAAGACGCAATCGGCGCTGTTGCAGGCGATGCAGGAGAAGCACGTCACCGTCGCCGGCACCCGGCACGACGTGCCTGCGCCGTTCCACGTCTTGGCAACTCAGAACCCGATCGAGCAGGAAGGCACGTATCCCTTGCCCGAAGCGCAGCTCGACCGCTTTCTGCTGCAGATCGACATCGACTATCCCGATCAGGTCGCCGAACGGCGCATGCTGTTCGCCACCACCGGGACCCAGGACAAGCGCATTGATCAGGCGTTCACGGCTGAAGATCTGATGGCGGCGCAACGTCTGGTTCGACAACTGCCGGTGCCGGACAAGGTGGTGGATGCTATTCTGAAACTGGTTCGCATGGCGCGTCCTGGAACGGGCGCTGGAGCCGAAACCGATCGCCTGATCGGCTGGGGGCCGGGGCCACGTGCATCGCAGGCGTTGATGCTGGCGATCCGTGCCAAGGCGCTGCTCGAAGGTCGACTGGCGCCGTCGATCGACGACGTGCTGTCACTCGCCGAGCCGATTTTGAAGCATCGCATGGCCCTGACCTTCGCCGCCCGTGCCGATGGCGAGACGATGAGCGGGGTGATCGCACGGTTGACCAAAGGCATTTGACGGCATGCGGCACTGGGAAGCGAGGGGACCCGTTGACCACGTACCGAGGGTCTGCACCGGCGACGTGATGCTGAGTGTGGGAACGGCGGCTACGTCGGTCGTTGGTGACGCTTCGGCGGCGGATCTCGATCGCTGCCACTCGATCCACCTGGCCAAATTGGCTCACCGGGCCACATCGGCTGATCGGGCCAAATCGAATTGACTGATTCTTCGTCGACGAGGTGACATGGCCACCCT
>JANOAW010000862.1:0-1708 GCA_031411355.1 Hyphomicrobiaceae bacterium
CAAAAACTGCGATCTGGCCGCAGCTGACCGGAACAGCTTTGCTGCCCGATTGCTCGACGAAGGCGCCGTCTGATGGCAGGCCTCGCGTGCAGCGTGGTCCTTCCGGTCCACAACGGCGAGCCGCACGTTGCAGACGCAATAGTCAGCGTTTTAGCACAGACCTTTACCAACTTCGAGCTGGTGCTTTGTGACGACGGATCCGACGACGGGACAGCCAGAACGCTGGCCGCATTTGAGCAAATGGATTCTCGAGTTCGGGTCGTACGCCGCGCCGCCAAATCCGGCGTCGCTGCTGCTGCTAACTGGGCGGTAAGCGAAGCACGAGCCCCGCTTGTTGCAATGGCCCACGCCGATGATTTGTCACATTCTGATCGGCTCGCAAACCAGGTTCGGCTGATGCACGCACAATCCGACTGTGTGCTGACCGGGGCTCCTGCAGCTACAATTGATTGGCATGGACGGGAAGCGCATCCGCCCAACCTATGGCGTCTGACACATCCCAGTGAATTTGCGCCGATGGCGCATTCTTCCATCCTGTTTCGCCGCGCCGCCTTCGATGCTGCGGGTGGGTACCGGAGCGCCGCCGATTATTGGGAAGACCTCGACCTATATTGGCGCATGGCGCGGCAGGGGCGAATTCTCGTCGCGGTACGGCCGCATACTACTTATCGTTATTCGAGGATCAGCATCCGCGAAAGAGACGCTGCGGAGCGTGTGGAGCGCTCACTTGAGACAGCATATCGCTGCGCCGACGCATTGCAAACAGGTGCTGAGGCTGATCTCGCAGACCGATCATTCGGTCAGAAGCGGCGCCATCCGCGAATTTTCGTGGCTTGCAGTTGGTCACGTGTCTGGGCCGGTGAACGCGCGGTGTTGTTGGGCCAACTGCTCCGTCGTGGCCGCCTTGGCTTGAACCGCTCGACCGTTGAAAGTCTAGGCTTCCTCACTTGGGCCACGGTTTCCCCCAAAACGCTGCGCGGTTTCCTTCGATTGGTGGCGCGAAGCCGAAACCTGCTGGCAAGACGACGGTTGGGCAACGCTGAGTTTGTCGCCTGGGATCCGCTACAGGTTCGCAGATCAGGCAGGAAAAACTGAATTGGCAATATCACCCACGATCAGCGTCGTCATCCCGGTGCATAACGGCGAACGTCATGTCGACGCCTGCATCGCAAGCGTGCTCGCTCAGGAATTCACCACATACGAGATTGTGATCTTCGACGATGGGTCGACCGACACAACCCCAGCCAAGCTGACGAGCTGGGCATCGCGCGACGGTCGCATCAAGGTGGAACGCAGCGCAAACCGGCTCGGTCCGGTCGGCAGCTCCAACCGGGTAGTCGAACTGGCTAGTGCGCCACTCATCGCACGACTTGATGCCGACGATATCATGCTTCCCGGGCGTCTTGCTGCCCAAGCCGCAGTCCTCACCGAACGACCTGACGCGGTTTTGGTTGGAAGCGTGGCGTGGACAATCGACGACAACGGTCGCCGAGTCCGAGCGCCCGACTTAGCGCGATTGCTGCGGGCATCGCCATTCGCGCCATTCCCGCATAGCTCGGCGATGTTTCGTCAATCGGCGTGGACACACATCGGTGGATATCGAAACGAAGCCGAGAAGTGGGAAGACGTCGATTTTTTCTACCGGATGAGCACTTGTGGTGCAGTGTGGGTGATCCCCCTTCCGTTAGTCGAGTATCGCCAAAATTCA
>JANOAW010000863.1:0-7928 GCA_031411355.1 Hyphomicrobiaceae bacterium
GGAGTGCGCAATATTCTGCAACAACACGGTTTTACCGGTGCGCGGCGGCGCCACGATGAGGCCGCGCTGGCCCTTGCCGATGGGCACCACGATATCGATGATGCGGGGCGATAGATCCTTGATGGTCGGGTCTTCGATTTCGTGGTGCCCATCGGCAAGGGCCAGCGCGGCCTCATCGTGGCGCCGCCGCGCACCGGTAAAACCGTGTTGTTGCAGAATATTGCGCACTCCATCACGCGCAATCACCCCGAGGTCTACCTGATGGTGCTGCTCATCGACGAGCGGCCCGAGGAAGTCACGGACATGCAGCGCACGGTCAAGGGCGAGGTCGTTTCATCGACCTTCGACGAGCCACCGACCCGACACGTGGCCGTTTCCGAAATGGTCATCGAGAAAGCCAAGCGCCTGGTCGAACATAAACGCGACGTCGTGATCTTGCTTGACAGCATCACACGCCTCGGTCGCGCCTACAACACCACCGTGCCATCATCCGGCAAAGTGCTGACCGGTGGCGTCGATTCGAACGCTTTGCAACGCCCCAAGCGCTTTTTCGGCGCCGCCCGCAACATCGAAGAGGGCGGCTCTCTGACCATCATCGCCACCGCCCTGATCGACACCGGCTCGCGCATGGACGAGGTTATTTTCGAAGAGTTCAAGGGCACAGGCAACTGCGAAATCATCCTGGACCGCAAGCTCTCGGATCGCCGCGTGTTCCCTGCCATCGACGTTGCGCGCTCCGGCACCCGCAAGGAAGATCTGCTGGTCCCGCCCGATCAGCTCAAAAAGGTCTACGTGTTGCGCCGCATTCTCGCCGGACAAGGCACCATGGATGCGACGGAGTTCCTTATCGATCGCGTCAAGGCGACCAAGAACAACAACGACTTCTTCCAGAGCATGGACACCACGCGCGGCAAGGTCGGCTGATATCGCCCCGGTAATGGCTCGCCCAAGCCGTGAGCTTGTGGCGCGCCACCCAGGGCCAATGACTGGTCAGGGCCAGCCCTGACCAATGCCTGCCCTGATCAATGCCTGCCCTGATCAATGCCAGCCCTGACCAGTGCTAACGACTGACCAGTGAGGTAGCCGCATGTCGACGTTGCCCCACGTCGATATCGATCCACAGGCGTTGTGGACCGATCCATACTCGACGTATGCGCGGCTGCGACAAGAGGCGCCGGTCGCCTACGTGCCCCAGTTGGGGGCCGTGCTGCTGACGCGCTGGGACGATGTGTTTCGGTGGGAGAAAGAGGTCGACATTTTTTCCTCCGATCAGCCGGACGGCCCCATGAACCGCCTCATGGGCCAGAATATGATGCGCAAGGACGGTGCCGCGCACATGTCTGAACGCAAAGTCTATTTCCAAGCCGTGGCACCGCGGGCTGTGTCTGAAATCTGGACTGCGCGGTTCCAAAACCATTGCGATGCGATTCTCGATCGGCTGGCCCCGCGCGGAACAGCCGATCTCGTGGCCGATTTTGCGCGGCCGTTTTCGGGCGAATGTCTCAAAGAACTGACCGGCCTCACCAATGTCGGCTTCGACGCCATCGATACCTGGTCGCAGGCGATGATCAAGGGCGTATCCAACTATACCGGCGAGAGCGCCGTCGAGGCTGCCTGCGTGGCCGCGACCCAAGCCATCGACAGCGCGATCGACGATATGCTGCCGGTCATCCGAAAGCATCCGAACGGCTCGCTTTTGAGTGTCATGATCGCCTCCGGCATGTCGGAAACGCAGGTCCGCGCCAACGTCAAGCTCACGATCAGCGGCGGCCAGAACGAACCGCGCAAGGCGATCGCGGGCTGCGTCTGGGCGCTCTCGACCTGCCCCGATCAGGCGGCGGACGTGATGGCCGGTCGCGTGCGCTGGCAGCAGGTCATGGAAGAGTTTTTGCGCTGGCTGTCGCCGATCGGCATGTCGCCGCGCCGCATTACCACGCCGGTCCAAATTGGCGGCGTCACTCTGCAACCCGGCGCCCGTGCCTTTCTGATGTTTGCATCTGCCAATCGCGACGAACGCTGGTTCGACACAGCTGATCGATTTCGCGCCGATCGCGACACCACGAAGGCGATTGCTTTTGGCGCTGGGCCTCATTTCTGCGCCGGCGCGTGGGCCGCGCGCGCCATGATCGCGGATGTGGCGTTGCCAACCCTGTATCGACGCTTGAGCGGTCTACGGGTTACGACTCCGCCGCGCATTGGCGGGTGGGCGTTTCGAGGTCTCTTCGATCTGCCGGTCGCGTGGGACGCGGCTTGAGGTCGCCGACATAGGACCTTGCGTCGTCACCTGACGAACGGCTACCTCTGGCGTCGATGTCGGATCCCAATCTTCCCATTCTGCAAACTATTCGTGACTGGGTACGGTTCGCCGTGTCCCGGTTCAACGAGGCGCAACTCACGTATGGTCACGGCACCGACAATGCCGTCGACGAGGCAGCCTTTCTCGTGCTGGAAGCTTTGCATCTTCCGCACCACCAACTCGAGCCGTGGCTCGACGCGCGCCTCACCATGGTTGAGCGCTCGAAGCTCGCCGATCTCGTCGAAAAACGTGTCGTGACGCGCAAACCGGCACCGTATCTGGTCAAATGCGCCTGGATCGGCCCGCACAAATTCTACTGTGACGAACGTGTGATCGTGCCGCGCTCGTTCATCGGCGAACTCATGGTCGCGGGTCTCGATGGCATCATCAATGCCGATGCGCCGCCTGCGATGGTCCTCGATCTGTGCACCGGGTCGGGATGTCTTGCCATCATTGCGGCCCACACGTGGCCCGATGCGACGGTCGCCGCAGCAGACCTTTCTCCCGCAGCGTTGATCGTTGCCGAGCGCAACCTCGCACAGCATCACGTGGCCGAGCGGGTCACTCTCTTTGAGGGCGACCTGTTCGGCGCCGTCGCAAGCAACACGTACGATCTGATCGTCAGTAATCCACCCTACGTGACAGCTGCGGTCGTAGCAGCGTTTCCGCCCGAATATGCAGCCGAACCTGCCATGGCCCACGACGGCGGCAAGGACGGCATGATGCTTGTGCGTCGCATTCTTGCGGAAGCCGCAGACCACCTCACACCCGGCGGCACGCTCGTCGTCGAAATCGGCCACGGTCGCCACACCATCGAACGCGATTTTCCGCATCTGCCGTTTCTCTGGCTCGACACGGCGCAGAGCGAAGGTGAAGTTTTCGCATTGCCTGCATCGGCTCTACAGACGCCGAAGCCCTCGAAAAGCAAACCGCGTATAAAAAAATGACAGCTTATCCGAGCCGCGTCATGGCGCGGCCCACGCGCTCGATGAAGGCCTGTCTGTCGGCCAGGCTGGCGACGTTCATGTGATACAGTGCGTGATACGTGGTCGCCGCTCGGCTCCCCGTGAACCACGGCAGATAGCGTGTCACGGCTTTGCGCGGCGGATCCCCCATGTACCAGGCCACATGTCGCGGCCGCCCATACGTGACGATGCCGTGGATGACGCGGATATTGGTCAGCATCGGTTTGACGTTGGCTGCGTCCGTGAGGTCGAAGGCGACGCCCGGCAAGATCAGTCGATCAAAATAGCCTTTCAGCATCGCCGGCATACCAAAACACCAGGTCGGAAACTGTACGATCAACGCCTCGCAGCGACGCAGCCTGCCGATCTGATCTTCGAGCCCGCGCTGATTGATGGCCGTGTCGTGATAGTCGCGCCGCATGTCGGCCGTCAGGATCGGCTCGAATTTTTCGCCATAGAGATCGCACAGGTCGACATCATGTCCAGCTGCGCCGAGTGCCGCTAGAGCCGCAGCGCGGATGCTGGCATGATAGCTATCGGCCAAAGGATGACAGTAGAGATACAGGACACGCATGTGGTCTCACGTCAGCGGATGTCGTCATCGACCGATCGCAGAGGATCGGCATGCAACGGACGCTGCCCTCAATCGTTGCGCCACAAGCGTGATCCGGCAGCGCTGGCGACAACGGCGTCGATTCCGTCGGCCATCGCCGCGTCGCCGCCGACCCGCGGCGCGATAATTTTACCAAACGAGACCTTGATCGGCGCAGCCCAACTTTCCGGCTGCCAGATTTTGCCGCGCGTGAACGATCGGGCGCAATGGAAATAGCAGCGTTCGATGTGGACGCGGATCGCCAGCAAAGCCGGGCGTTCCGGCGAACCGAGCCGGGCCAGCAGATCGGCATCGTCGTGGATCGATGCCGTACCATTGACGCGAAACGTCTCAGCCGTACCGGGCACCATGAAGATCAGGCCGATGCTCTGAGTGGCAATGATGTTTTCCAGGCCGAAGGCCAGATTGTTGCCAGGGCGCTCGGGGATCAGCAGGGTACGGTCGTCTTCGATGCGCGCAAAACCTGCTTCATCACCCTTCGGCGAAACGTCGACCGTGCCTTTGGCGTCGCGCGTGGCCATGAACAGAAACGGTGCCCGTTCGATAAAGGCACGGCCTTGATCGTCGAGTGCCGGCACGATTTTAGCGCGTGTCGTCGGACGTGGTTCGCCAAGGCGGGTACGCAAGTGCGCGACAGACGTGATTTCAGCCATGTGCGATCCGTTGTTCGAGACATCGTCGGGAGCGCGATCATCTGAGCCCCTGATCGCAATATTGTCCATCCATCGCGCCGAGCCTCATGGCGGACACCGGCTGGACACGTCCGTGGGTTCGCGCAAGAAGTCCGCCATCCCAATGTTGGAACCCAAGCCATGCTCGATGCCTATATCTACGACGGCCTTCGCACCCCTTTCGGCCGCCAGGCCGGCGGCATTGCCAAAGTACGTCCGGACGACCTGCTCGGCGGTGTCATCAAGGAGGTCGTGGCCCGGTCGGGGTTCAAGGCCGATCAGATCGACGACGTCACCATCGGCTGCACCAATCAGGCAGGCGAAGATGCCCGCTGCGTCGCTCGTCACGCTCTGTTGCTTGCAGGTCTCCCGATCGAGATTCCAGGCTCCGTCACCAACCGTCTGTGCGGCTCGGGTCTGAACGCCCTGATCCACGCCTCCCACGCGATCACGTGCAAAGAGGCCAGCGTTGCCGTCATCGGCGGCGTCGAGAGCATGTCACGCGCGCCGTTCGTGATGGCGAAGGCTGAGACACCCTATTCCAACGAAATGCGCATCTTCAACTCCCAGATCGGCGCACGCTTCCCAAACCCGAAGATCGAGAAGCAATTCGGCGCCGACACCATGCCCCAGACCGCCGACAACATGGCGCGCGATTTCCAGTTGACCCGCGAGGCATGTGACGCCTACGCGCTGGCGTCTCAGCAGAAGTACGAGAAGGCGCGAGCAGCCGGCTTCTTCGAGGGCGAAATTCTCTCGGTGACGCTGGCCGGGGCCAAAGGCAAACCCGACACCCTCATCAGCGCTGACGAACATCCACGCCCCCAGACCACCCTCGCCGATCTGCAGAAATTGAAGGCCTTGTTCGAAGGCGGCGTCACGACCGCCGGCAACGCGTCGGGTATCAACGACGGCGCAGCGGCCCTCATCGTCGCCAGTAAGGCTGCCGGTGACAAAGCCGGCCGTAAGCCGATGGTACGCATTGTCGCGACCGCGGTCGCCGGCGTCGCGCCGCGCATTATGGGATATGGCCCTGTACCGGCTGCTCAGAAAGCGCTGCAGCGCGCTGGTCTCGGCATCGCCGACATGGACATCATCGAGATCAACGAGGCATTTGCGGCTCAGGTTCTCGGCTGCTTGAAAGGCCTCGGCGTCGCGGCCGACGATAGTCGCGTCAACCCCAATGGTGGCGCCATCGCGGTTGGCCATCCCTTGGGCGCATCCGGCGCCCGCATCGCCCTGTCGACCGCGCGCGAATTGCAGCGCTCCGGCAAGCGCTATGCGCTCGCATCCATGTGCATCGGCGTCGGCCAAGGTATCGCCGTCGTCATGGAGCGGGTGTGAGACCCGACTCCTGTCAGCCGGCATGAATGGCCCCGCAGCGACGCGTCGAAGACTTGCTCGACGCGTCGATCAAAACTTCCCGAATAGGCGCCATCGCCGATAGACACATTACGAACGGACTGCCAGGATCGCATCGGGACTTTGCTCCCGCATCGATGGCCCGGAATTGCCGCGGACATTTTTGTCCGTAGACAGAGCGCGATGCAGTCATGAATTTTATGCGCTGAACGGCCATGGCAGCGCTTTAGGAATGTTCCAGATGAAGCTTCTCCTCAGAGACTTTGTTTTGACCATCGCCGCTGTGGCGGGCGTAGCTGCGTTGGCGCCCACGGCTGACGCTCAGCGCACGTGCCGCATCGTCGAATGTCGCCAAGCACAGGTCGGCGAAGTGTGCACGGTCCGGCCCTGTCAAAACGGACAAAACCTCACGTGTGTCAGCGGTCGTTACACTGTCGGCGACGGGTATCGAACGTGGCGCGGCGGCACGCAGTCGCAATGTGAGCAACGCTGCGAGGACGATCCGAATTGTAGTCTTCTCGAATATTATTACGGCAACGAAGGTGTGAAATGTAATCTATATTCTCGTTTCCCGACCATTCGTTGGAACTCGAATTACGACGCCACCATCTGTGCCTGGAATTGACATGTGTACGCTCGCGGCTGCGTGATGCATCTCGTTGACACGGACGGGGTCGTCGGGCTCGATCAGTCCGACGACCCCGCGCAACGGATTGATCATGGCCACATTGCTTCGCACGCACCGACCCGGCGACATCGGCTGGATTATTCACCGGCACGCCGTCATCTATGCTGCGGAGTACGGCTGGGACGTCACGTTCGAGGCCATGGTGGCACGTGTCGCGGCCGACTTCATCGACAGTTTTGATGCCACCCGCGATCGGTGCTTCATCGCCGAACCGTATGGCGCCATCGTCGGCTCGGCGTTCGTGGTAAGAAGCACCGATGAGATCGCCAAATTGCGCCTCGTTTACGTAGAGCCGTCGATGCGCGGCACGGGCCTCGGGCGATCTTTGGTCGATGCCGCCATGCAGTTTGCCCGTGATGCCGGCTACACCCGCATGACCTTGTGGACCAACGATGTGCTCGTGCCCGCACGTCGCCTCTATGAAAGGCTCGCATTCGAAAAAACCGACGCGCAGGCCTATCGCGGCTTTGGCCAGGACCTCGTCGGCGAGACGTGGGAGCGCGATCTCTGAGCGCTGCGGCGGCTTCGATCAGGGCGCCTTAACCTGTGCACAAGTCCATGATGTTCGCGCTTCGTCTGACCGCTTTGGAATAATCGTGCGTCAGTCTCCATCAACTTCAATGTAAAGCTGGGGGTTCTGATGGGGGAACGCGGATGGGTGCGGCACGCAAACTCGATCAACGTCCATCGACCGCGTCATCGCCCGCGCCGGCCCCCGGCGCCTTCCTCGGCGTCACCGCGTCGGCCAAAGGCATGCTGTGGCGTGAGCGATTGCAGCCGAGCGACGCTGCAACGGCGACCGCCATCGCGCAACGTCAAAACATTCCGGCATTGCTCGGACGTGTGCTCGCGGCCCGTGGCGTCACCATCGACGATGCGGCGGTACATCTCGATCCGACCATCAAGGCACTGATGCCCGATCCGAGTGTGCTGGCCGGCATGGATGCCGCGGCCACGCGTATCGCCGACGCCGTTGTACGCGGCGAGCCGGTTGCGATTTTCGGCGACTACGATGTCGATGGCGCCGCATCCGCAGCCCTCATGAGCCGGTTCCTGTCGCATCACGGCAATCCGTGCCGCGTGTACATTCCCGATCGCTTGTTCGAGGGTTATGGACCCAACCCGCAAGCGATCGGCATGCTCGCCGACGAAGGCGCAAAACTGATCGTCACCGTCGACTGTGGCACGACGTCGTTCGAGCCGCTCGCAGTCGCCCATACCAAGGGTGTCGACGTCGTCGTCATAGATCATCACCAAGCCGATGAAAAACTTCCCCGCGTGGCGGCCGTCGTTAATCCGAACCGGCAAGATGACCTCTCCGGTCTCGGCCATC
>JANOAW010000864.1:0-2070 GCA_031411355.1 Hyphomicrobiaceae bacterium
CCATGAAAGGCATGAGCTGGACAAGCCCGCGCGGGCCCATCAGCATCGACGCTGACACCCGCGACGTCGTCCACAACATGTATATCCGCGAGGTCAAGAAGGTCGACGGCGAACTCTACAATGTCGAGTTTGCGACCATCGCCAACATCAAAGATCCCTACAAGGCCGGCAAGAAGTGATCTCGGCACAGCTGCCACCACGCACCGGCGCAGGCAATGATGCGCTGTGTCGTGGGTGGCAGCCGACGCCGGCGTGACGGCTATGCATGGAACTGGTCTGGGGGAGGCGGCTTGCTGGAATGCTCACCATTCTTTTCGACGGCATCGCCTATGGCATGCTGCTGTTCGTCATCTCGGTCGGGCTTGCGATCACACTTGGCCTGATGAACTTCGTCAATCTGGCACACGGCGCGTTCGCGATGGCGGGCGGCTATGTCACCGTCATTCTGATGCAGCGTTACGGGGTCCCGTTTCTGGCCACCCTGCCGGCCGCGTTCGTGGTGCCGGCACTGCTCGGACTTGTGCTCGAGCGAACGCTGTATCGCTTCATGTACGGACGGCCGCATCTCGATCAGGTGTTGTTCACCATCGGGCTTGTGTTCATGGCCGTGACCGCCGTCGACTATGCCATGGGATCGCAACAGCAGATCCTCAAGTTGCCGGTCGAATTGCAGGGTCGCTTCGACGTCGCGGGTGTCGGCATCGGCAAATATCGCCTGTTCGTCATCGCTGTGTGTGCGGTACTCGTCGTCGCCCTGCAATTGATCCTGTCCAAAACACGGTTTGGCAGTCGCTTGCGTGCCGGCGTCGACGATGCCCGGGTCGCGCGCGGTCTTGGCATCCCCGTCAATGCCATTTTCGCCATCACCTTTGCGGTTGGCTCTGGCCTGGCGGGTCTCGGTGGCGCACTCGGTGCCGATCTGCTCGGCCTCGACCCGACGTTTCCGCTGAAGTTCATGATCTTCTTCCTGATCGTCGTCACGGTCGGCGGCACGTCGAGCCTGACCGGGCCGTTCCTGGCCGCCCTGTTGATCGGCATCGCGGATACGGCGGGCAAATATTATGTGCCGTGGCTCGGCGCTTTCATCATCTACACCTTGATGATGGCCATCCTGTTCTGGCGGCCGCAGGGTTTGTTTTCACGGGGGCCGGCGTGATGACGTCTGATGCCGACGCACTTTGCATGGCGCTAAAAACGCAGTCGCACTCCGTGACGCAGAATCGTTTGCGTACATCAGGCTCACGGAGCCCCTCATGACCAGCGCCGGCACGTCCTTGCCCGCGAGCGCAGTCGAAGCATCCGCCCGTCGGTGGTCGCGGGTGCGGTTTGCTGAAGTGCTGTTCTGGCTCGTCGCCGGCTCAACCATTTTTCTCGCGCCGCGCCATCACCTGATCTTGAACGAGATTGCCATCCTGGCCTTGTTCGCCCTCTCGCTCGATCTCATCCTCGGCTATGCCGGCATCGTCTCGCTGGGACACGCAGCCTACCTCGGCTTCGGCGCGTACGCAGCCGGCTTGTTTGCAAAGCACGTCAGCGCCGATCCGCTGGCTGGCCTCGCCGTCGCCGCTGCGGCGAGCGGGGTGCTTGGATTTCTCACCAGCGTTCTGGTCATGCGCGGCACCGATCTCACGCGCCTGTTGATGACCCTCGGGATCGCTCTGACGCTCGGTGAGATCGCCAACAAATGGTCGTCCGTGACCGGTGGCGCCGACGGCCTGCAGGGCATTTCGATGACGCCGATCCTCGGCGTGTTCGCGTTCGACCTGCGCGGCACGACCGCCTATTGCTACAGTCTCGCGACCTTGTTCGTGTTGTTCGTCATCGCGCGACGCATCGTGCACGCGCCGTTCGGGCTGTCGCTCAAGGGTATCCGCGACAACCCGGTGCGCGCGCGTGCCGTCGGCGTGCCCGTGCAAGCGCGGTTGCGCGCAGTTTATACGCTTTCGGCGCTGTTTGCGGGGGTCGCCGGCGCCCTGCTCTGCCAGACCACACAGTTCGCATCGCTCGACGTGTTTTCGGTCGAACGCTCAGCTGACGTCATGCTGGTGCTGATCATCGGGGGCGCCGGTT
>JANOAW010000865.1:0-2833 GCA_031411355.1 Hyphomicrobiaceae bacterium
ATCCAGACCTTCGCCGACTTCCAGATCGTGGAGGTCATGACCGGAGGCGGGCCGGCCAACGCCACACACCTGTTCGCCACCTACGCCTACCAACTCGCCATCCGCGCTGGGCAGTTGAGCCAGGGCGCCGCCGTGTCACTCGCCATGTTCCCGTTCCTGTTCCTGATCGTGATCTTCCAGCTGATCTATATTCGGCGGGTAGAGACACGGTGATGAGCGTCGCTGGTCGCCATTCGCCAGTCGGGACCGTAAGTTGCGGGATGCAGCTCGAAGGCGCCCGCCGCCGCCCCATCCTCGACTGCCGCATCCACATCAATGCCCGCGCCGGAGCAGGATCATGATCGAAGGCTCAATTTGGCGCCGCTGGGTGTTCTTCCGCCTGCCGGTCGGCGTGTTTCTGCTGTTCTTGCTGCTCCCGTTTTATTGGATGGTCATCACCACGTTCCGGCCGACGGCGGAGATCAACGTGGCGTGGCGCCGGCCGAGCTATCAGCCGTTCTGGACCTGGGACCCGACGCTGGTGCACGTGAAATATCTGCTCGGTGAGACCACGTTCCCGATCTGGATCTGGAACACAATGTTCATCGCCACAGTCTCGACGGCGATCTCGCTGTTCTGCGGCGTGCTCGCGGGCTACGCGCTGTCGCGGCTCAACTTCAAGAGCGCGGGCTTCCTCGGCTCGGTCATCTTCGTGACCTATCTGGTGCCGCAGACGTTGCTGTTCATCCCGTTGTCGGAGATCATCCGCTCCTACAACATCGGCGATACACCCTGGGCGCTGATCCTCAGCTATCCGACGTTCCTGATCCCGTTCTGCACCTGGCTCCTGATGGGCTTCTTCAAGTCGATCCCGAAGGAACTTGAGGAATGCGCGCGCATCGACGGCGCCACGCGCTTCCAGGCCATGTGGCAGATCATTCTCCCGGTGGCGGTGCCGGGCATCCTTTCGGCCATGATCTTCGCTTTTACGCTCAGTTGGAACGAATACATCTACGCGCTCGTGTTCCTGTCGAGCCCAGAGCAGAAGACCGTGCCGGTCGGCATCGTTTCCGAGCTGATCAAGGGAGACGTGCAGTTCTGGGGCCCGCTGATGGCCGGCGCGCTGCTCGGCTCCGTCCCGGTCGCAGTCGCCTACTCGTTCTTCGTCGAACACTACGTCTCGGGAATGACGGGCAGCGTGAAGGGTTGAGAAGACGTGCATACGTCACGGCCGGAAGTTGCGGGCGTTGATCCGTAGCCAATAAGCAGACTAAGCACTCCGCATTAGGTACTACGTACTCGGAACCCACAATGGCCAACGTCACTATCCGCCAAATCCACAAGCGCTACGACGACTTTCACGCGGTGAAGGGTGTCAGCCTCGAAATCAAAGACAAGGAATTCGTCGTTCTTGTCGGACCCTCGGGCTGCGGCAAGACCACCACCTTGCGCATGGTCGCGGGCTTGGAGACCATTTCCGAGGGCCAGATCCTGATCGGCAACACCGTGGTCAACGATCTTCCGCCCATGGATCGCGATATCGCCATGGTGTTCCAGAATTACGCGCTCTATCCGCACATGTCCGTGTACGACAACATGGCCTTCGGTCTGAAGATGCGTAAATTCGAAAAGGCCGAGATCAAGCGTCGCGTCGACAATGCCGCGACTATCCTCGGCATCACCGACCACTTGCAGCGCAAACCGCGCATGTTGTCGGGTGGTCAGCGCCAGCGAGTTGCCCTTGGCCGCGCCATCGTGCGTGATCCTCAGGTGTTCCTGTTCGACGAACCCTTGTCCAACCTCGACGCCAAGCTGCGCGTGCAGATGCGCATCGAAATCAAGAAGCTGCACCAGCGCCTCGCCACGACATCGATCTACGTCACCCACGACCAGATCGAGGCCATGACCTTGGGCGATCGCGTCGTGGTCATGAACCACGGTCTCATCCAGCAGGTCGGCGAACCGTTGGAGCTGTACAACAATCCCGCCAATAAATACGTCGCGGGCTTCATCGGCTCCCCGCCCATGAATTTCTCCAACGTCCAGATCGTCGATGACGGTGGCGTGCTCTATGCCACCAATCCCGCCATGAAGATCCGCGTGCCGGACGTGCTCAAATCACGCTTGGCAGCCCACGTCGGCAAACCGTCGATCCTCGGCATCCGGCCCGAAAATCTCCGCATGGCGTCCGGCGCCGACAGCGCCGACGTGGTTCTTGCCGCCATTGTCGAAGTCTCGGAACAACTCGGCTCCGAGGTCATTCTCGACGTCAAGTGCGACGGTGCCGGTATGGTCGCGAGCGTCGAGCCGTCGGTGCGGGTCAAACCCGGCGAACAGGTGAAACTGGCGCTCGATCCTGCCGGGCTGCGCTTCTTCGATGCGAAAACTGAGTTGGCAATTTGAGGCGCGGATGGTGGCATTGTCACTGATGTGACGGATCGGCGCCTCATCAGCGCCGAGCCTGCCGCTTTCAAAAGCCTAGCTGCAGATGCGGCTGCAATAGCTCACCGTGTTGCCGATCAAGCGTCTGCAGTGATTGAAATTTACGTATGTTCGACGATTGCCTTGGCAGACAATTGGCGAGATGGTTGGCGAGTTGACCAATCGGCCCGGTACCGCCGACAGTGCCGAGGCTTCAGTCCTCGTCAACACACACGCTAAAACGGCGACGACGAATAGAATATAGGATTTCGACATCGAGACTGCTCCCACAAGGATCTTGATCGACCCGCTGCATCCTCCAGGAGTAAGTCGTAGGTTGCAAGTGCAGTGATAGTTCACGTCCGACTTGACGGGCCTCGGCCGACCAGCGCCTCGCGCGCGATGACGAAAAGAATTTTTATCCCCGCCCCGA
>JANOAW010000866.1:0-11134 GCA_031411355.1 Hyphomicrobiaceae bacterium
TTGCGGTTTCGCCAGATCGCCATCCTGCGCTATGGCGTGCTCGGCGCCGTGTTCCAGTTCGTGTTCATCGCCACGTCGTCGCTGTTGCTGTTCTTCGATCGGCGGCAACCGTACGTGATGACCCAGGCCTTTTATTTCGCGCTCAACCTGGCCTTCGCTATCGTGTCGCTCAATCTCGGCGAAGATTATTACGGGGTTGGCTTCTTCGCGGCTGCACTGATCGGCGCCGGGGTGACGTATGTGACCGCCGAAGGCACGTTTCGGCGGTTGAATTTTCTGACCTTCATCGGCAACAATCCGTCGGTGCGCGGCGTGTCGACACGCCTAAGTCTGTTCAGCCGCTTCTCGTCGCGCCGTACCTGACAGGAAACCTCGATGTACGAAGCCGTCACCCGTGCGATCCGTGTCTGCGTGACGCCGCGTTACTCAGCTGAACGATCCGATCCTGACGAGAACGAATACTTCTGGACCTATCGGATCGACATCGCCAACGAGGGCACAGAAACCGTGCGGCTCGAATCGCGGTATTGGCGCATTACAGACGAACGCGGCCGCGTCGAAGACGTGCGAGGGGCGGGCGTGGTCGGCGAGACGCCGTTGCTGGCTCCCGGTGCGACGTTCACGTACACGTCCGGATGCCCCCTCTCGACCCCGTCCGGGATCATGGTCGGCCAATATTTCATGATCACTGAGGCGGGCGAGCGTTTCGCTATCGCCATCCCGGCGTTTTCCCTGGATTGCCCGACGTCGACGCGATCGATGAATTGAGGCTGCTCCACGCGAGGATGTGATGTCGCCGCTGCCGAAACGTCGTCTCGGACGAACGGACCTCGACGTGTCCGTGCTCGGCTTTGGTTCAGCACCGATCGGGGACATCTATGCCGTGCTCGACGACGAGATCGCGATCGAGACCGGCATGCGTGCCCTGGCGCTCGGTATTACGCTGGTCGATACGGCGCCGCTGTACGGCCACGGTCTCGCCGAACATCGCCTGGGCACGGTATTGCGGCGTGGTGCCACTGCCGAAACTGTCGTGCAGACGAAAGTCGGGCGGTTGCTCGTACCGCCGCCCGGCGGGCGCACGACGCCGTCGCGCTATGTCGGTGGACTGCCGTTCGACGTCGTGCACGACTATGGCTACGACGCCACCATGCGGAGCGTCGAGCATTCCCTGCTTCGGCTCGGCCGCGCGCGCCTCGACACGGTGCTCATTCACGACGCCGATCCGATGACGCACGGGCCGATCGAGGGTCCGAAGCGGTTCGCCGAGGCGATGGCCGGCGCGCACGCGGCGCTCGACAAGCTGCGCGGCGAGGGTACGATCCGCGGTTTCGGCGTCGGCATGAACGATGCGACGACGGCTGCGATGTTTCTGCGCGAGGGCGATTTCGACTGCATTCTGCTGGCCGGTCGTTATTCGCTGCTCGATCAGTCAGCGCTTATGGACGTGCTGCCACTCGCGGCCCGCAAGGGTGTCGGCGTCATGCTCGGTGGCGTGTTCAACTCCGGGATTCTCGCGACCGGCGCCATTGCCGGGGCGAAGCATGATTATCTCGATGCGCCGCCGGAGGTTCTGGCGCGTGTGCGGGCCATTGAGCGGGTGTGCCTCGCCAATGGTGTCCCGCTGGCCGTGGCGGCGCTGCATTTCTGTCTCGGCGCGCCCGCGGTGGCATCGCTCGTGCTTGGAGCTGCGACACCCTGCGAGGTCGAACGCAACGTCGCCGCGCTGTCCGTCGACGTTCCAAACGCGCTCTGGCGTGATCTGGTGGCTGAGAAATTGTTGCCCGCCGAGGTGCCGACACCGGAGACGGCGTCGGATTATTCAACGGACGGCATGGTCGCTCATCAGCGTCTCACGTCTTGACCTTGAACAGGTCTTTCTGTTCGGCCGCTTTGAGATCGCGCACGTGCCACGGCAAGCCCTGTTTGGCGATCTCGTCCATGAACGGTTTCGAGGGCAGTTGTTCGACGTTCCAGACGCCCGGTTTGGGTCCCCAATGACCCTGAAACAGCATCATGGCGCCGACCACAGGTGGGACGCCGGTCGTATAGGAGACGGCTTGAGCGCCGGTTTCCTTATAGCAATCGGTATGTTCGCAAACATTCCAGATGATGCTGCGCTTGGCTTTGCCGTTTTTCCTGCCGGTGAAGATGACCCCGATCGACGTGCGGCCGGTGTATCCCGCGCCGAGTGACGAGGGCGGCGGCAGCAACTCCTTCAGGAATTCCATGGGAATGACCGGGTTGCCCTTGTACATGACCGGGTCGATGCGGGTCATGCCGACGTTCTGCAAGACGTCGAGATGCTTGATGTAGTTGTCGGAGAACGTCATCCAGAAGCGGATCTGCTTCAAGCCCTTGATGTTCTCGACCAGGCTTTCCTCTTCCTCGTGATAGATCAGGTAGCTTTTGCGCGGGCCGACTTCGGGGTAGTCGATCATGCACGAGATCGACAGCGGATCGATCTCGATCCATTTGCCGTCTTTCCAATATTTGCCGCGCTGGGTAACCTCGCGCAGATTGATTTCCGGATTGAAGTTGGTCGCGAAAGCCTTGCCGTGGCTGCCATCGTTACAATCGACAATGTCGATGGTCTCGATTTCGTCGAACAGGAATTCCTGTGCATAGGCGCAATAGATATTCGACTGGCCGGGGTCGAAGCCGCAGCCGAGAATGGCCATGATGCCGGCTTTTTTATATTTCGCCCGATATTTCCACTGCCAGGAATATTCGAATTTCGCCACGTCGCGCGGTTCGTAATTGGCGGTATCCATATAATGCACGCCGGTTGCGAGGCACGCATCCATGATCGGCAGATCCTGGTACGGCAGCGCCATGTTGATGACGAGGTGCGGCTTGGTGGCTTTGATCAGTTTGACGGTCGCCTCGACGTCGTCGGCGTCGACCTGATGGGTGTGCACCTTGCCCTTGCAGCGCTTGGCGATCTTTTCGCAGCTTTCGATACGCCGCGACGCCAGGTGGATGGTCTTGAACACTGCGCGATTCATCGCGCATTTCTGCGCCACGACCGAACCGGCCGCGCCGGCGCCGATGATCAAGACCGTTTCCATGTAGCGTATCCCTCGTGAGCGAAGCGGTGCGTGCGCGTCGAGGCGGTGCATAGCGGCGACGACACGGGAGATCAATCGCGTCGACGGGCATCGCAGCGACGGGCAGCTGATCGACTGGCGAGTTGGGCCATGCGCTGCGAGATGACCAAGCGCCAAAGCCACCGTGACCGAAAATCGTCCGAGATGGCACGGATTGTTAATCCAACGTCGGACGCACGCATGACAACGATTTGGCGACTATTCTGTACTATGTTCAGTCAAGTCGAAGATCGGTCCGCGCCGGCCGTGCGACCGCGCAAATCTTGGAGTCGTTCATGCGTTCTGTTGTTGCATCCGCCACTCTCCTGTCGCTGTTTGGCTGCGTGCCGGCGATGGCGGGTTGTCAGTCGAATTGCGCGCCGGTCGAACCGGTCGCAACTGCCTATGTCAGACCCGCCCACACGATCCATGTGCGCGAGCCGGCCGTGATCGGCACACGTGTGCAACGCATTGAAACGTCGCCCGGCTATTGGACGGCGACGCGTCAGCCGGCGCAGGTCGGCACTCTGGCCCAGAGTGTTATCGCGAGGCCGGCGCGTGTGCGTTACGAGACTATTCCTGCGTCGTACAAGACCGTGCACGAAACCGTTGTCGTGCGCGCCGCGTCGGTGCGCTACGAGATGCGCCCGGATTGCTGCGGTCGCATGATCAAATGTGCCGTTCACGTGCCTGCGGTAACGCGGACTGTTGCGCGTCAGGTCATGGTTTCGCCGGCGCATTCGGTCGCCCATACCACGCCGGCCGTCTACAAAACCGTCGCTGCGACCGTGCAACTCGCACCGGCCCGGACCACGTACGACTATACGCCGCCAACGGTCGACTACATCGCCCATCCAATGACGCTGAAGGGCGAGTCGTTCCGCGCCGTGCACGTGCCGGCTGAGACTGTCCGCGTCGAGCCGGCGCGCCGCCATCGCTGGCATTGAGGCAATAGCGCCGACGGCTCGGCTGAGCGAGCGTTTTCAGCCCGCCGCGCTGTCGTCGGCTGGTCGCTTTGGCAGTGGTTTGACGCTTGAAATGCGGGCAGTAGGAAATTCGCGCATGACTTCGGCAACGATGGGATGGGCTAGTAATTGCGCGAGTTCGCGTGCCGCCTGTTCGCGTTGCACCGAACCGATGGTCGGGGCACCCATGCGAGGCGCGATGGCCACCATCCATTTGCGGTCCGTCCAAGCGTTCAACTTCTCGCGCAGTTCGTTGGCGATTTCCTTGGGCGCGTTCGGCAACAGGTGAATGTCGATCAGTCCTTGCGCGTCGAAGCGCACGAGACTGACGTACTCTTCGAGATTGACCTTGAGGCGCGGGTCGCGGCGCAAGCCCGCGAGGTCGACGGCTTCAGCGAACGAGCGCACCGTCGCCGCCACCGGCGCCATTGGGCGTGAGGGCGGCCCAATGTCGGCCTCGAGTTCCGCCTGATCGTCGTCTTCAGCCGGGATGTAACCCGCGCCGTCGTCGATGCCGGAGAGACCATAGTCGTCAAATGATGTCACCGGCGGCGGTTCGTTGGAATTGGATGCGCGCGCACTCGCCTCCCATGGCGGGCGCTGGCCATGGCTCTGATCGGTGGTTCCGCGCGGTGTGTCGCGGCTTGGCGCGGGCGGGGCTGCGCCCGGCCGAAGCGGCGCTCCGCCAAGGGCGCGAATGATTTCGTCCGGAGACGGTAGATCGGCTGTGTAGGCGAGACGGATCAGCACCATTTCGGCTGACGCGAGGGGTTGGCCGGATTTGCCCGCCTCCTCGATGCCCTTGACCAGCATCTGCCAGGCGCGGGTCAACAACGGCACGGATAATTGTGCGGCCAACGCTGTCGCGCGGGTACGCTCGAGTGGTGACAAGCCCTCGCCGGCCGTCTCGGGGCCCGCGACTTTGACCCGCGTGGCCAGATGCACGGCTTCGGCGAGATCGGCCAAGACTCGCAGCGGCTCGGCGCCATCGGCATGCAGTTTTCCGAGAGCCTCGATGGCGTCGCCCGGCTTGCCGGCGAACACATGTTCGAGCAGATCGAAAACGCGTGTCTTGTCGGCGAGGCCAAGCATGGCCCGCACGTCGTCGGCTGAGACCTCGCCCGAGCCCATGGCGATGGCCTGATCAAGGATCGACAAGCCGTCGCGGGCACTGCCTTCAGCGGCGCGCGCGATCAGGCGAAGCGCATCGTCATGGGCGTGGGCGCCCTCGTCCGCCAGGATCTTCTTGAACAGTTGCATCAAAGTGGTGGCTTCGATACGGCGCAGATCGAACCGTTGACAGCGCGATAGTACCGTTACCGGTACGCGGTTGATCTCGGTTGTCGCGAAAATGAACTTGACGTGCTCGGGTGGCTCTTCGAGCGTCTTCAAGAGCGCATTGAAGGCGCCCTTCGAGAGCATGTGCACCTCGTCGATGATGAACACTTTGTAGCGTGCCGACGTCGGACGGTAGCGCGCGTTCTCGATGATCTCGCGCACGCTGTCGACGCCCGTGTTCGAGGCCGCGTCCATCTCGACGACGTCGGGATGACGGCTCTCCATAATCTCGGCGCAGTGGCGACCGAGCACGGGCATATCCACGGTCGGGGCGTCGACCGTGTCGGTCTGATAATTGAGCGCGCGTGCGAGAATCCGTGCTGTTGTGGTCTTGCCGATGCCGCGCACGCCGGTCAGCATATAGCCCTGCGCGATGCGGCCCGAGGCGAAGGCGTTGCGCAAGGTTTTGATCAATGCATCCTGGCCGATCATGTCGTCGAAGGTGCGCGGACGGTATTTGCGCGCCAGAACGACATAGGGTTTCGGCGGCGCACCAATTTTCGGCAGGGCACCGAGCGGAACGCGTGCCGCGTCCCTCGGGATGTCATCGCTTTGTTTCTTGGCCACGCAGGTACTCACGGCTCGGGTGGACGACCGTCATCCATCTCGAGCGTGGTAAAGCCGTCGAGCGGCCGCGATGCAAGCTTGAAAGTCGGGCCTTATAACGCGGACCACTCGGGGCCGCGGCTCAGGCTCGTTCCGGCCTGCCATACCACGTGCGACGTGGTGCCAGTGCGCGCACGTGCAGCGCCATCAGGGGATAAAACATCGACAGCAGGAGCACCGGGCTGACGTTGACACCCGTCCGCGAGAGGATGCCGGCGGTCAAGGCCATGCCGAGGGTTGCGAGTGCGATCAGGACCGCGACCGAATTGCGACCCAGTCGCGCCACGGCTTGCTCGCTCAAGACGATGCGGCCGATCGCCAGCGCCAAGAGCGGTGTTTCATAGGACTGCAGATACGGGCTCATGTTCAGGGTTGCGAGCGCAATGGCGAGGAAGCGGATGTCGGCATCGGCCTCGCGCCGCAGAACGTGGCACATCATCGCCGCGACACTGAGCGTGACGACGACTTGGACCACGCCGCCTGGCAAACCGAATGCCGTCGCCATGTAATATGCCGACATCTGCAGGCACGGCGGCACGGTCTGGTCGCGCAAGAATTGCGCTTGTTGGGGCAGCGTCTTGGCGAAAAACAGCAGCCAAGGCTCGGTGCCGAGCACCACGACGGTAGCTGCGAGAAAAACCAAGACTGCAAGACCGGTTGCGACAAACGCGCGCCATGCGCCACGGGTCGCGAGGGCCGGAGCTGCAGCCAAGGCCAACTGGGGTTTGCAGGCAAGGGCCGCGATAATCAAGGCTGCGAGCATCGGCCGGCTGGCGGCGAACGTGATGCCGAAAAAGAGGGCGGCACTGGTCAGAAACGCGGTCTGGCCATAGGAGAGCGCCACAAACACGCCGGGAACGAACGCGATCGCCGCTGCGACGCCCATGAGTTTGATGCTCACTGTGCGTCCGTGCGCCAAGGCTGCGATGTAGAGACCGATGCCGAGTAGCGTCCAGACCGAGCACGCCACCGCGTAACTGGTCAGCGCGCTGAACGGGAGCAAGAGCAGAATGGCTGTCGGCGGATAGGACCACACCATCAGACCGTCGATGGCGCCGAAGGCCTCGCCAGCACGTGCGGCGTGGCGACCGGCGTCGAACAAGTTGGCGAAGTCACCGCTCGAGCCGGCCTTGGCACCGAGCCATAGATTGGCGAAATCGACCTGAAACGGGACGCCGCGCAGCGTCATTGGCCAGCTCTCGATGGCGACGTCGCGCCAGATCGAGAGCGCGATCAAGGGCCAACACACCGCCGACAGCATCAGGAACTGGGCGACGGGCTGGCGCTTGGTAAAATCCTCGATCAACGACGTCACGGCATCCCCCGATGCCGGCTCGTTCGATACGGAGCGTCCCGAGACGGGATCGGATCAAGGCCGGCTTCGGCGTCGGTGCACGCACAGTGCCAAGCACCTCGGTGCGGATGGCGGGCTGGCCGAAATGGCGCCTCAGGCGTAAAATCTCGCGCGCAGTACGTTTTGAGAGACTGACTGGACCCGCACTATCCCCGTTGGGGCTGCTTCTTTCGATCTGACCCGGTTGGCGAGGGTTACGTCCCAGCCAGCCTCCCGACGCACGCATATATCGACCGCCGCGCGCACGCAACCGGGTCGACCAGGTTGGGGGCGTTTCTCCAGACGCGGTCGCGTTTGGTCCGCTGCGCCGCCGCACGAGCAGTGTTAAGGGTCGTCACCTGCCACGGCCGATCAAACATGGAAGCCTCGCATGTCTGCTCTCGATTGGGCCCCTCTCGATTGGGCCCGTCTCGAAATCGTGCCGCCGGGTCGGCCGCTTGTCGGTACGGCGTCGGTGCCGGGATCGAAGTCGATCAGCAACCGCGCCTTGCTGTTGGCGGGGCTGGCAAATGGCCGTAGCGTCCTGCGCGGGGTGCTGGCGAGCGACGATACCCGCCACATGATCGTGGCGCTGCGGGCGATGGGCGTGGTCATCGACGACATCGATGCGACCACGCTCGGTGTCACCGGACGCGGGCGGTTGATTAAACCTGCCCAGCCGCTGTTTCTCGGCAATGCCGGTACGGCGACGCGCTTTCTGACGGCTGCCTGTGCGCTCGTCGAGGGGCGCGTCGTGATCGACGGTGACGCCCACATGCGACTGCGCCCCATTCAACCGCTCGTCGACGCGTTGCGCGCGCTCGGGATCGAAGCCGAGGCGCCGAGTGGATGCCCGCCAGTGACGATCGCTGGGACCGGTACGTTTCCAGGAACAGCCGTCGATATCGATGCGGGATTGTCGAGCCAATACATGTCGGCCATTCTCATGTTGGCTGCTTGCGGCGCGCGCAGTGTCGACGTCACGATCGGTGGTGCCGGCGAGATCGGTGCGCGCGGCTACGTCGACATTACGTTGCAAGTCATGCGTGACTTCGGTGCGAGTGCCGACCAGATCAATGCGCGCACATGGCGCATCGCGCCGACGGGCTATCTGCCGAGAGAATATGACATCGAGCCCGATGCATCGGCGGCCACCTATATCTGGGGCGCGCGCGCGCTTACGGGTGGCGATCTCGTGCTTTTGCCGCAGGTCGCAGGCGACTTGCAGCCGGATGCGCGCGCACGCGATGTGATCGCGCAATTTCCGCGCCTGCCAGCTGTCATCGACGGGTCGCAGAAGCAGGACGCGGTGCCGACGCTTGCCGTCCTCGCCGCGTACAATGAGACGCCCGTCCGGTTCGTCGGTATCGCCAATCTGCGCGTCAAGGAATGTGATCGTATTCGCGCCTTGAGTGTGGGCCTCAATGCATTGCGCCCCGGCCTCGCGCACGAGGACGGCGACGATCTGGTCGTGCGTGGTTGCCTCGACCGAGTGGCGGCGCCGCCAGCTGTGATCGACACCTGGCACGATCACCGCATCGCGATGAGTTTCGCCCTTGCCGGGTTGCGCTCGCACGGCGTCGTCATCGACAATCCCGGGTGCGTGTCGAAAACGTTTCCCGGCTTCTGGGACATGCTGTCGGCGCTCGGGGTCGACATGCGGTCTGCGTGACCGAGGATTGCGACGTGCGGGATCGCGTCGTCGTCAGGACACTTCACACGTGGTCATGACGTGGAACGAGGTTTCGGCGATCTTGAGGCCCTGGTGGTGGAATTCGAACGTCCAGATGCCGGGTACCATCTCCCAGGCTTCGTCGAATGAGAATGTGCGCACGCTTCGCGCCCCGACGATCGCCTGCGACGTAAACTCGTTCTGTGCATACCGTTGCCCCTTCGCGTTGACCATGCCGCCGGGTGGAAAGCGGGTGATGAAATCGAGCGCTACCTCGGTGCCGGCCGGCGATCCTTTGACGATGAAGCCAACGCCGAAGATCACGCCGCGGCGTGCACAAATGCGATCGGTGGTCTCGACCAGCTGGCGATCCGACACGATATTGACAGTGCCGGTTGCCGTTTTCGGACTGGGTTGCTTGCCGTCGATGCGGCCGGTGTAGATGCCCGCCTCGACAAACGTGATGGTATCGATCTGCTGAGCCTGTGTGGGATCAGCCAGCAGACGGAGCCCGACAACCAGGACGAGCCACCGCCTCAAGAAATTTCGCATGTGGTCATGACCGTGAAGGAGCGCTCGCCGATTGGGCGGCCGTTGAATTCGATACTGAACGACCATGTGCCGTGCGCCAGCTCCCACGGCTCATCGAACGTGAACACGATCGACGTCGGCTCACCGATGGTGGAGAGCCACGGAAATTTGGTGTTCTTGAACGCTTTGCCCTTGTCATTGACGATGCCGGGGCTCGGGTAGTTGGTGACAATGTGCAAAAGTACCGGCGTACCGGCGGGGCGGCCTTCCGGGCGAATGGTGATGCCGAACCTGAGGCCAAGCCTGGCACAGATGCGATCCGTGCGCTCAATCAGCCGATGTCCGGTCAGCGAATTGGCAAATCCCGAGGGGTCGTCGGGGCGGGCGATGCGGTCGACGAGGTCAGCCGTGTAGGTGCCGTACGATAGGATCGCGACGGTGTCGACGATCGGATTGGCCAAGGCGCGGCCAAACGACAGGCACAGCGCGAGCGCTAAGACCACCAAACGCATCATGCCACGTCCCTCACTCAACGGCTGCTCAACGGTGCCGCATCATCGGACCACGGACGTGGCAAATGCAAGGCTGAGTGCCGGGCTGAGTGCCGGGCTGAGTGTTGGCTGAATACAGGCTGCCGCGTTCGATGCCGACCGCACGTCCGGTCGGCATGTGATTGCGATGCGAATGATCGTGTCAGCCGCGATGGACGCAATCCTTGCAGGTGAACGGCAGGTCGGCGTGGGTGATGCCGGCGACGCCGATGGTGAGGACAAGGCCGAAAGCCGTGGCGACGGTGAGTTGGGCAAAGGCCGAGATATAGTATTGGAGATCGTTGAGCATGGGCGAGCCCTTTGAACGCGGTGACCGATACAGTGCCTTGCCGCCGGCCAGCGTGATCTTTGCCGGCGGGTATGTTCACACTATCGCAATGTCGGTTAAGGACCAGTTAAGGTTGACAAACTGTCAACGCCGACGCGCACCGTCGGTTCTGGCCCCGGACGTTCGACCGGATCGAACCAAGGGTGCACTCGCTTTCCCGCGCGGGCCGGGCTATCAGCGTTGCCAAATCGACCCGCTGCAGATGCGCAGCTTCAGCCGACGGACCCCATGGCCGACCAGTTCGACGCCTTCCAGAAAGAGGTCGAAGAGGACCTGCAGCGCGAGCGCATGCAGAAGCTCTGGAAAGACTATGGCACGTTCATCATTGCTGGGTGCGCCGCGATCGTCCTCGCGGTTGCCGGCTACAAGTTCGTCGAAGCGCGACGCATCGCTGCTGCCGAGGCGACGAGCCAAGCGTTCAGCGAGAGTGTCAAAGCCTTGTCCGCCACCAAGGATGCCGTCGACACGAAGCCGCTTATGGCGGTCGCGAGCGGGACGAGTAGCTATGGTATGCTGGCCAAATTGCGCCTTGCTGCGGCGCAAGCGGCCGCGGGTGAGACGGCCAAAGCGGTCGCCGCCTACGATGCGTTGGCGGCGCAACCTGGTGTGGACCGGCAGCTCGCCGACTACGCACGCCTCCAATCTGCCATGTTGACAGTCGATACGGCGAGCTGGACGGACGTACAGAATCGCGTGAACGATCTTGCTGTGGATTCGAGTC
>JANOAW010000867.1:0-3947 GCA_031411355.1 Hyphomicrobiaceae bacterium
CAGGTCGTCCAAGTCGACCTTTTCGACGCCGAGTTGCTGCGCGCGTTCCGGCGACAAGAACGGGTCGAACGCAATGACGCGCATTTTCAGGCCGACGGCCCGGTCCGCCACGATGGAGCCGATATTGCCACAGCCGATCACACCGAGCGTCTTGTGGTAGAGTTCGACGCCGAGGAAGCGGTTCTTTTCCCACTTGCCCGCCTGCGTCGAGCGGTCGGCCTCGGGGATCTGGCGGGCGAGCGCCATCATCATCGAGATCGCGTGTTCGGCGGTCGTGATCGAGTTGCCGAAGGGCGTGTTCATGACAATGACCCCCTTCGCCGTCGCGGCCTTGATGTCGACGTTGTCGACGCCGATGCCGGCGCGGCCGATGACGCGCAATTTCGTCGCCGCAGCAAGGATTTTCTCGGTCGCCTTGGTCGCCGAGCGCACGGCCAGGCCGTCATACTGGCCGATGATTTTTTCGAGCTCTTCCTTGGCCAAGCCGACGTTCACGTCGACCTCGATGCCGCGCTCCTTGAAGATGGCGACGGCGGCTGGCGAAAGAGCGTCGGCGATGAGGACACGGGGCTTCGAGATCATAGCTTCATCCTTGAGGGTGTTGGAGTGCACGGTCACAGCGCCGACCTGGCAGGTCGGGGGATGTGCACGTCGTCATGTTTGGGCATTGGCGTTTAAGCGACGTCCCGACCAGACGAAGACGTCACCGGATCGATGGCAGCGTGGGCCCGCGCCGCCCACGTTGGCGTCGGTATAAAACTCGATTTCATCATCAAAGATCGCCACGAGATGGTGGATCGTGTCGGCCACGACCTGATCCGGCGTCTCGAGTTCGCCGACATGGAAGTGGGTGAAGCGGCAATCGACGGTCAATTCGTCCTGGTCGTCGTAGACGCGCAACGGGCCGAAGGCAGCAACCAGCGGCGCGAACTCGATGTACGGCCGTCCAGAGCCGGCCTCGACCGAAAATTTCCAGTTTGGCTTCACGGCCCGGAGTGTCTCGACCAGGAGCTGCAAAAGTGTGTGTGTCACTTGGAGCGCTCCGATCGTGATCAACCGAGCTTCGCTCGCTCGATTGCGAACGCCCATTCGAGCCACGGCACCAACGCCTCGACATCGCTCGTCTCGACGGTCGAGCCGCACCAGATGCGCAATCCAGGCGGCGCGTCACGATAGTAGGCGACGTCGTTGGCCGCGCCCTCTTTGTCGAGCAGGGTTGCGACAGCCTTGGCGAACGCCGCCTGTGCCTCAGCCGAAGACGCCGTGATCTTGGCATCTGTGAAGCGCACGCAGACACTGGTGTTGGAGCGGGTGGCCGGATCGACCGCGAGATTGGCGACCCACGGCGTGCGCGCGATCCAGTCGAACAGAACCGCGGCGTTGGCGTCGGCCCGGCGGCGCAAGCCTGCGGCGCCGCCGATCGTCTCGGCCCAGGCGAGTGCGTCGAGATAATCTTCCAGCGCCAGCATCGACGGCGTGTTGATGGTTTCGCCCTCGAACACTTCGGCCATGAACTTGCCGCCTTTGGTCAGGCGGAAGATCTTCGGCAATGGCCAAGACGGCGTAAAACTTTCGAGCCGCTCGACGGCCCGCGGACTGAGAACCAGCATGCCGTGCGCGGCTTCGCCGCCGAGCACTTTCTGCCAGGAGAAAGTGAACACGTCGACCTTGCTCCAATCGACCGCCTGCGCGAACGCTGCTGATGTCGCATCGACGAAGGTCAAGCCCTTTCGGTCCGTCGGTATCCAGTCATAGTTAGGGATGCGTACGCCCGAAGTGGTGCCGTTGGCCGTGAACAGCACATCGCGATCGAAGTCGACGCGTGTCAGATCGGGCAAGTGTCCGTAATCGGCTTTCAGAATGCGCGCGTCTTCGAGTTTCAACTGTTTGACAATGTCGGTCACCCAACCCTCGCCGAAACTTTCCCAGGCGAGCGCATCGACACCGCGAGCGCCGAGCATCGTCCACATGGCCATCTCGTAGGCGCCCGTGTCGGACGCGGGCACGATGGCGCAATGGAAGCCGGCCGGCAGGTTGAGCAGCGCTTTGGTCGAGTCGATGGCGCGTTTCAGGCGCGCTTTCCCGTCTTTCGCGCGGTGCGAGCGGGCGAGGAATGCTTTATCGAGGGCTTCAAGTGTCCAGCCGGGGCGCTTGGCGCACGGGCCCGACGAAAAATGCGGAACGCGCGGCTTTGCAGCCGGTTTGGCAAGCACGGTCATGGCTACCCTTCCAGATAGATGCTTCTCGGTGGGGAGAAGTGGCCCGAAGCGCTGATACGCGAGGTTGTTCGGCGGCGTCAATGCGCGAGCACGACATGCGCGAGGTCGGCATGGAGCTTAACGGCTTGCATTAAGTCCCGCATCCATGTGGAAGGTAGCCATGACCCTGACCTTGTCGATCCTCGATCAATCCATCGCCTCGGCTGGCCGGCCGCAAGGCGAAGCCATCCGAAACACGCTCGCCCTCGCGCCGGCTGTCGAGGCCATGGGATATCGACGCTTCTGGGTGTCTGAGCACCACAACAACGCCACCATCGTCGGCTCGGCACCAGAGATCCTGATCGCGGCGATCGCGGCCTCGACGTCGCGCATTCGCATCGGCAGCGCCGGCGTGATGCTGCCCCACTACGCACCCTATAAAGTCGCCGAACAGTTTCGCGTACTCGAGGCGCTCGCGCCCGGCCGCATCGATCTCGGCCTTGGTCGTGCCCCAGGGTCCGATGGGCGAACCGCGTTCGCGCTCAATCCGATGGCCAACGATCGCCCCGCCCGGTTTCCCAACGACATCGCCGACCTGCAGAATTGGCTCGCCGGCATTCCGCTCGGCGATCAGCATCCATTCAACGCGGTGCGCGCCTTCCCGGCCGGCGACACGACGCCCGAGATCTGGGTTCTCGGCAGTTCCGATTATGGCGCCCAGGTCGCAGCCCATTTCGGTCTGCCGTACGCGTTCGCCTGGTTTTTCACGGACGGCCAGGGAGCAGAGACGGCGCTACAGCTCTACGTCGACAACTATCGACCGAGTGTGCGCCATCCGGAGCCGAACGCGGCGTTGTGCGTCTGGGCGTTGGCGGCACCGACGACCGATGAAGCGCAATTTCACTTTGCCTCCCGGGCGCGCTTTCGGCTGTTGCGCGATCGCGGCGTGTTTTCACCGCTCGAAACACCAGAAATGGCGTTGTCGGCTGAATACTCCGAACTCGACCGCAGCCGCATGGATCGCTTCCGCGAGGCGGCGTTCATCGGCACCGGACGCGATGTCGCGGCGCGCATTCGAGACCTCGCTCAGCGATCCCGTGTGCAGGAAATCGCCATCGTCACATGGGCGACCGACGAAGCCGCGCGGGTCACGAGCTATCGTCTCATCGCCGAGGCGATGCGCGATGGCTGACGGCTGTGTCTCAGGTCGCCAGGACCACGCCGGCGTCGACCTTTTTCAACGGCGTGCTCGAAAATTGCCCTTGGTAGGCCTGGTAGCCGAGGATTGCTGCGACGGTAATGACAAAGGCGATGATGAAACGGCGAAGCATGGCGACGTCCTCCCGTTGGTGAAAGATCGACCGATGAATGCGTCCAATGCGCTGACACTCGCATGCGAAGTTTTAAAAATAACGGCCGCATAAGACTGTGCATAGAGCGCGCTTGGGCGGGCTGGAGACGGCATGTGATTGCGTGCTAAGCGCTCGATGGTTCGATCCGGGGGTGGGTATGTTCAACGAAGCTGAACTGTCGCAAAAAATCCTGACCTTCGCCAACACATATCAAGCGTGGCTTGGGCCGATTGTGTTCATTCTGGCGTTCGGTGAAAGTATCGCGTTCGTGTCGCTGATCCTGCCCTCGACCGTGATACTGGTCGCTGTCTCGTCGTTGCTCGGCAAGTCCGGCATCGAGCCGCTTCAGATTTTCTGGGTCTGGCTGGCCGCGGGCCTCGGCGGCTCGCTCGGCTAT
>JANOAW010000868.1:0-2930 GCA_031411355.1 Hyphomicrobiaceae bacterium
GGCAGCGATGCCGCCGCCGCGCTGGCCGCCATGGGCAAGATGAGTTTTCGCGTCGATGGCGACGTGCGCGGCACGCAGCCCGTGCTGGCGCAACTGACGGTCTCGCACCCGAACCACTCGGGCCTGGCGATGGACCAGTACACACGCCAGTTCACACCCGCGCACTACGTGCGCAAGATCGACGTCAGCCACGGCAGCAAGCCGGTGTTCTCCGCCGATGTCGATTTTTCGATGAGCGAGAACCCGAGCTTCCGCTTCTACTTTCTGCCGCAAGGGGATGGTGAATTGCGCGCCACCGTGGTCGATTCGCAAGAGCGTCGCTTCGACGGCAAGCTCGCGCCCCCGGCGCCTTAGGGCCTGGTAGCGCTGACCCAAAGGATGCGCGCGCTCTCACGCCTGCTCATCACCACCTGCGCGCTGCTGCTGGCCGGCTGCGCCATCATCGGCAACAGCAAAACGCCCCGCGCGATTGCGCTGGCCGATGGCGTCTACTTTCTGCAAGGCAGCGGCGGAGCGGCCGACGAGAACAACCTCGGCCGCATCGGCAACGCCGGCTTCATCGTCGGCGACAGCGGCGTCATCGCCATCGACACCGGCACCTCGTACGCCCATGGGCAGGCTTTGCTGGCGGCGATCCGCGCCGTCACCGACAAACCCGTCAAGCTGGCGCTGCTCACGCACACGCGGCCCGAGTTCCTGTTCGGTGGCATGGCGTTTCGCGAAGCCGGCATCCCGCTGCGCACGCACAGGAGCATGGCGCGGCTGATGGCGGCGCGCTGCGAGACCTGCCTGAAGACGCTGCGCCCGACGGTTGGCGAAGCACCGATGCGTGGCACGGCGATGTACAAGCCCGACCAGGAGTTCGACGCTTCGCACGAACTGACACTGATCGGCCGCACGGTGCGCGTGCTGCACTTCGGCCATTCCAGCGGGCCGGGTGATGTCGCCGTGCTCGACGTCGCCAGCGGCGTGCTCTTTGCCGGCGGGATGGTCGATGTTCTGCGCGTGCCGGACACGCAGGACAGCGACCTCGAAGGCTGGAAACGCGCCTTGGCATCGCTGCGCGAGCTGCCTGTCAAGACGGTTGTCCCCGGCCACGGTCCCTCGGCGCCGGCCACCGCCATTGCGGCCGTGCAGGCCTACCTCGCCCAGCTCGAGGCCCGCGCACGCGAACTCGTGGCCGCGGGCGCGTCGCTGTCCAGCGTGCCCGATGCGAGCGAGCTGGCCGCCTATGAATCCTGGGACCAATACGAGACAATCCACCGTCGCAATGCGTCGATCGTCTTTCTGCGTGTCGAGCGCGAGTTGATGTTCAAGTAGGTCACGATGAAGCGCAACCTGTTCTCACGCCGTGATGCCCTGCGCAGTGCCACCTCGCTGGCGCTGGCCGCATCCTCGATGCCCACACTGGCCGCCGTTGGCGGCCTGCCAAGCGCCGCCCACGACGACTCGTCGCCCGAATGGGAACGCCTGTCGGCCAAGCTCTTCCCCGGCAAGAAGATCCAGGCCGGCAGCGGCATGGTGCAGCTGATCGCGCCGCTGCGCGCGGCCTATGGTGCGTCGGTGCCGGTGAAGGTGATGTCCAAGCTGGCGCAGACGCCGTCGCTGTACGTGCGTCGCGTCTACATCGTGGTCGACAAGAACCCGTCGCCGATCGCCGCCGTGCTCGATCTGACCACCGAGGCCGGCCAGGCCGATTTCGAAACCCGGTTGCGCGTCGACGAGTACAGCCATGTGCGCGTGATCAGCGAGCTGTCCAACGGCGAGCTGCACACTGATTCGCGCTACGTCAAGACCTCGGGCGGCTGCTCGGCGCCACCGAACCGCGATGCGCTGCACCTGCTCGGCAAGACGATGTTCAAGCTGCCGGCCGGCGTGACGATGAATGCGCCGACCACCGCCGACGTCACCGTCGTCCATCCCAACGACACCGGTTTCGAGTTGAACAACGTCACCGTGATGTTCATCCCGCCGCACTTCGTGCGCAGCATCAAGGTCAGCTACGCCGGCAAGAAGATCTTCGACGCCGACCTCGATTTTTCCGTCAGCGAGAACCCGACGCTGCGCTTCAACTTCGTGCCGCATGGCCCCGGCGAGTTGCGCGCCGAGGTCACCGACTCGAAGGACAGCCAGTTCGTCGGCACGCTGGCCGTGCCGGCCCTCGGCTGAGCCGCGGCAATCAGAATGCTGCGCCGTGCCCTGCTCAGCGGCGCCCTGCTTGCCGCAGCCACGCTGGCGTCGGCAGCGGGCTTCCCGCCGGCCTACAAGCCGAGCGTGATCGAACCCAAAGGCGCGCCAGACAGCTACGAGTTCGACCTCACCGCCGCGCTGGCCCGCGCCAAAACCGAGAAGAAACGCCTGTACGTTTACCTCGGTGCCAACGACTGCCCGTTCTGCCGCAAGTACGAAGCCTTTCTCGACGCCAACGCCACGGCGCTGACTTCGCACTTCGCCAAGGACTACCTCGTCTATGACCTGCGCAGCACGTTGAAGGCGCAAGCCGACCGGCTGCGCTTTCGCATCGGCAGCCAGTCGTGGCCTTACAAGGACTTCATGGCCACGCTCGGCGACGAGCGCGCGCGCCAGCTCGTCTATCCGAGCGTCTGGCTGCTCAATGGCGACGGCAAGACCCTGATGCAGATGCCGGCCGGCACCGGCACCTTCGAGACGGTGTCCGAACAGCTCGAGATCCTGAACCTGGTTCAGTAGCTCAGGTCGCGGCTTTTGCCAGCCGGCGCGAATTCGCCGGATCACGAAACACGAGCGGGTGTTCGGCGACCCGCGGCGCTGCCGCCGCCTTCTCGGCCTGCTCGACCGCGGCCAGCACCTTGCCGTGGTGCGGGCTCTTGACGCACACCGGGTCGGCCACCTCGGCATCCTGCGCAATCAGGAAGGCCTGGCAGCGGCAGCCGCCGAGGTCTTGTTCCTTG
>JANOAW010000869.1:0-2458 GCA_031411355.1 Hyphomicrobiaceae bacterium
CGCAGCGATCAGATCGTGACGCAAGCCCTTGTCGCGCAGATAGACCTCCAGGCGGTCGGCGAAGAACGTCGGCAGATCGAGAAGGTTCTTTGCGCCCAGGTCCGACCACTGCACGGCGGCTGCCTCGAGGTCTTTGATTTCGCCGGGTAGAGTGTGCAACGTCGCTGACTCAATAAGGCCGCGCGGAGGGTTTTGAACCGCATGCAGTTTCGCCTTCAGAGCCGCGATCTCGTCATTGAACAAATGTTTGACGAAGCGGCTTGGATGCTCTCGGAATATTGGCAGCAACGCCAACCTCAGATCGTTTTCCAATATGATGCGGATGACACCCAAGGCGGCGCGGCGCAACTGATAGGGATCGCCCGAACCGGTCGGCTTTTCGCCGATAGCCCAGAAACCGACCAGCGTATCAATTTTGTCGGCGAGCGCGACGGCGACCGCGACTGCGTCGCCATCGGCCTGAAGTGGAACCGTATCGGTTGGCCCCTTCGGCTTGTAATGCAACTCGATGGCGCGCGCGATTTCGGGTTTGGCGCCGGATCTCTCGGCATAGTAGCGCCCCATCAAGCCCTGAAGTTCCGGAAACTCGCCGACCATTCCCGACACCAGATCGGCTTTGGCGAGTTGGGCTGCGCGCCGTGCATCCTGCTTGTCGGCGTCGACCGTGCCGGCCAGATCCTCGGCCAGCGCCGCGACCCGCTCGATGCGGTCTTTCTGTGTGCCAAGTTTATCGTGGAATGTGATGGTCGAGAGCCCGTTTGCCATCTCGTCGAGGGGGCGTTTGAGATCCTGGTTCCAGAAGAATTTCGCGTCCGACAGACGGGCGCGAATGACCTTTTCGTTGCCAGATACGATGGCCTTGCCGCCGTCGGTCGCAATCAGGTTCGAGACCAGCAAGAACTTGTTGGCGAGTTTGCTGGTCTTCGGATCTTGCAGCGAAAAGCATTTCTGATGTGTGCGCATGGCACTCGTCAGGCACTCGCCGGGTACGATGAGGAAGTCTTTGTCGAACGTCCCGATCATGACCGTCGGCCATTCCGTCAAGCCGGCATTTTCGGCCAGCAGACCTTCGTCCTCGACCAGCCGCAACTTGGCCCCTTTGGCTGCATCACGCGCCTGTTCGGCAATCCAACTCGCGCGTTCACTCGCCGGCAATAACACCTTGGCGTCGCGCAGCTTGGTCCCATAGTCCTCGAAATTGGCAATTCGGATGGTCTCGCGTCCGTGAAAGCGATGGCCGCGCGTGGTGTCGCCGCTTTTGATGCCTGCGATCTCGATCGGCACCACCTTGCCGCCGAGGAGACAGACAATCGATTGTAGCGGCCGAACCCACTGCACGTCGCCGGCACCCCAACGCTGGGATTTCGGCCACGGAAATTTTTTGATCGTCTCGATCAGGACATCGGCGACGATGGCAGCAGCCGGACGACCGGGCTTATCGATTTTGGCGACGTAGTAATCGCCCTTCTTGGCGTCCACCACAACGGTCGCCGCCGCGATGTCGGTCAGGCCAGTCGCTTTCAGAAAGCCGGCGAGCGCCTGTTCCGGGGCGCCGACGCGGGGTCCTTTGCGCTCATCTGAAACAGCCGGTGATCCCGCTGGCACGTCTTGCACCACGAGTGTCAGACGGCGAGGAGTGGCAAAACTCATGGCCTCGCCCAAAGTCAGCCCCTGAGCCTTCAATCCGTCCGTGACCAGCCGACGCAGATCTTCCGCCGCGCGGCCTTGCATGCGCGCCGGAATCTCTTCGGAGAACAGTTCGATCAGCAGTTCGGACATGGGACGGCTCGGTCGAGAACATCGAGCGAACCGGGCGGCTCGCGGATCGTCTCTTAGCCCAGCCCAAAGCGGCGCGCGACGCAAAAGTCGAATGGTGCACGTGGCGTACGTCCACGATGTCGTGCCAAAGCGTCATCTGTATCAATGAACCAAACCGCGCATCGGGAAGCCGACCATGTCCGACATCATCTCGACCGTGCTGGATCTCGAGGCGTTGTATGGTGCGGTGAACGACAACTCCAAACGCAAGGAAATCGACCATCTGACGCCGGAATATCGTCGCCTGCTTGATGCGTCGCCGTTCTGCGCCGTGGCGACGGGAGGGCCAGGCGGCCTCGACTGTTCGCCACGCGGCGATCCGAATGGGTTAATCCAGGTGCTCGATGCACGCACGATTGCGTTCCCTGATCGGCGTGGCAACAATCGGCTGGATACGTTGAGAAACCTGATCGTCGATCCGCGGATTGCGCTGTTGTTTCTCATCCCCGGCGTAAACGAGACGTTGCGGATCAACGGCCGGGCGACGCTGACCCGGGAACGAGCCCTGGTCGACCGGTTCACGATCGACGGCAAATCGCCCGTCTGCGTGGTGCAGATTGCGACGCGGTGTATTTTCAATGTGCGCGCGCCTTGATCCGTTCGCGATTGTGGGACGCGGCTCGCCATGTCGACCGCCGGT
>JANOAW010000870.1:0-1894 GCA_031411355.1 Hyphomicrobiaceae bacterium
GTCGGCCCGAGCCCGGCCATCAATGCCTATGCCAAGGCACGCGGGGACGTCATCCGCATCGTTGCGGGCGCCGTCAACGGCGGGTCTGCATTAGTCGTCCAGCCCGAATTCGACGCAAAAACCGCGGCCGATTTCCGCGGCCGCAAGATCGCCACGCCGCAGCTTGGCAACACGCAAGACGTCTCGGCACGGGCTTGGCTGAAAGCCGGCGGCTTGACGATCACGCAAACAGGCGGCGACGCATTCGTGCTGCCGACTCAGAATCCCGAGCAGCTCTCGCTGTTCAAGCAGAAGCAGCTCGACGGGGTGTGGACTGTCGAGCCCTGGGTCTCTCGGCTCGAAATCGAAGCCCAAGGCAAGGTCCTGGTGCAAGAGCCCGACACCGTCACGACAGTCTTGGTGGCGCGGGCGAAGATGCTTGAGGGCCAGCGCGATCTCGTGCGCAAGTTCGTTCGCGCGCATGAGGAATTGACGGACTGGATCAAGGCAAATCCCGACGAAGCACGGCGCATCGTCGGCGCGGAATTGACCGCTGAAACGCGGTCTGCGATCTCTGCGGACTTGATCAAACGCGCCTGGAGCCGCATCATCCTGACCAACGAGGTCACGCGCGCCGCACTCGACACCTTCATGTCCAATGCCCAGGCGGTCGGCTTTCTACGCGGCGCGCCGGACCTGTCGCGGCTGGTCGAGAAGCCCTGATGAGAGACCTCACCGAAACGGACGCCGCGGTCAAACTTGCCGTCGACGGCGTGTCGAAGTGGTTTCGCACGCCGCGCGCCGACATTCATGCGCTCGATAATGTCTCGCTTTCGGTCCGCGACGGCGAGTTCGTCTGCCTCGTTGGCCCAAGCGGCTGCGGCAAATCCACGTTGCTCGACATCGTCGCGGGGCTCACCAAGGCCGACACCGGCTCCGTGCAGGCCGATGGTGAACCAATCGAAGGACCAGGCCGTCATCGATTGGTGATGTTCCAGGAATCAGCACTGTTTCCATGGCTGACAGTGCTCGGCAACGTGATGTTCGGATTGAAGCTGAAGTCAGAACTGAGCGGCGAAGAGCGGTTGCAGATCGCCCATGAGCATCTGAAACTCGTCGGCCTCACCAAATTCGCCAACGCGAGTGTGCACGAATTGTCGGGCGGCATGAAGCAGCGGGCGGCGTTGGCGCGATCATTGGCGCCCGACCCGCACGTGCTGTTGATGGATGAGCCGATGGCCTCGCTGGATGCCCTCACGCGCGAACAGCTGTACGCTGATATTCAGCGTATCTGGGAAACGCGGCACAAGACGATCATGATGGTGACGCACAACGTCCGTGAAGCCTGT
This sequence comes from Hyphomicrobiaceae bacterium, assembly GCA_031411355.1. Classification (GTDB taxonomy): domain Bacteria; phylum Pseudomonadota; class Alphaproteobacteria; order Rhizobiales; family Hyphomicrobiaceae; genus JABFRJ01. The sequence goes on from JANOAW010000870.1 coordinate 1,329, forward strand.
TGTCTCGGCGATCGCGTCGTCCTGATGTCGCCGCATCCCGGCCGTATCCGCGAACACTACGATATTTCACTGCCCCGGCCGCGCGATATCAACAGCGCCGAGCTCGCAGGCTATGCCCGTGAGATCACATCCGCGCTCAAAGGCTACATCGCCAGCGAGGTCGACGAATGAGGCGCACCCTCAATGCGATGCTGTTTTTCTTGATGCTGCTCGGCATCTGGCAACTCGCGACCATGAGCGGACGCTGGTCGCCGGTGCTGTTGCCAGGGCCGAGGGCGGTGGCTGACTATTTGTGGAGCGCGATGTCCGATGGCACGTTGCGAGACGCGGCCTGGGTGACGTTGCGCCGGTTGCTGATCGGCTATTGTATCGGTGTGGTGATCGGGCTGCCGCTCGGCATGCTGACGAGTACATCGCAATTTTTTCAGGACACGCTTGGCTCACTCGCCCTCGGCCTACAGACATTGCCGAGCGTCTGCTGGATACCGTTGACGTTGCTGTGGTTCGGCCAGACGGAAGCGTCGATTTTGTTCGTCGTCGTCATGGGCACGGTGTGGTCGGTGCTG
>JANOAW010000871.1:0-7930 GCA_031411355.1 Hyphomicrobiaceae bacterium
GTCTGGCCAAATTCTCGGTCACCACGTGCGCCAGTACCACCGCTGCACATGGCGAGCTGACGCCGATAGGGCGTTTCCCAAAACCACGCGATCAGCGCGCGTACCAGCAACTGCTGCGCCAGGCTCATACGGGCGTGCGGCGGCATTTCGAATGAGCGGAACTCGACGAGACCGAGCCGGCCGGTCGGACTATCGGGCGAGTAGAGTTTGTCGATGCAGATCTCGGCCCGGTGCGTGTTGCCACTGACGTCGACCAGCAAGTGGCGAAAGATGCGATCGACCAGCCAGGGAGGTGGCGCGCTGCCCTGCTTTGCCTGCACTTCGGCGAGCGCGATCTCGAGTTCATACAGCTGGTCATGGCGTGCTTCGTCCAGGCGTGGGGCTTGACTGGTCGGGCCGATGAAGAGCCCGGAGAACAGGTACGACAGCGATGGATGGTTCTGCCAGTAGTTGATGACGCTCGCCAGCAGGTCGGGGCGGCGCAAGAATGGACTGTCACTCGGCGTTTTCCCGCCGAGTACGATGTGATTGCCACCGCCAGTGCCCGTATGCCGGCCATCGAGCATGAACTTTTCTGCGCCCAAACGGGTCAGGCGCGCTTCCTCGTAGAGCGCTGTGGTGACGTCGACCAGTTCAGGCCAGGACGTGGTCGGATGAATGTTGACCTCGATCACGCCGGGATCGGGTGTGACCTTGATGACGTTGAGCCGCGGATCTGGCGGTGGCGCATACCCTTCGAGGCGAACGGCCAAGCCGACCTGCTCGGCCGTCTTCTCCAATGCAGCCGTCAACGCCGCATAGTCTTCGGCATCGGCGACGGGCGGTAGGAACACACACAGGTGGCCATCGCGCGGCTCGACCACGAGCGCTGTCCGAACCGCCCCCACGACTTCGTTCGCCGACATCGAACCGGGCGGCAGCGACGCGAGCCCAGCGGCATGACGTTGGCGTTGCAGAACATGGCCATCCGGCAGAAAGTCGCGCGGGGCGAAAGGATCGGCGGGTTCGACATTGGGATAGTTGATCGGCGCAATAAATGGCAGCGAGCCCAACGGCAGACGATATCCGACGGGCGAATCACCAGGTGCCAGATAGAGGCGTTCACGCCGCAGTTTCCATCGTTCCGTCACCCAACGTCGACCCGATCGGTCCGGAGATTTGTCCTGGCTCTGCCAGACCTGTATCGGCAGCACGTAGCCCGTCGGCTTGCCCAGCCCACGCTCGAAGACCTTGACCAATCGTGCCCGTTCGGCGGGGTCGTCGAGCTTGTTCTCGGCAGGCGTCACGCCGACCGGGAGCTTCTGCTCGACGAGCGCGAAATGGCCGGGATCTTCGAAAGCCGAGATCGGCGCATCAGCTGGGAGGCCGAGGTTCCGGCACAGTTCGGCGGTAAAGCGTTCAGCCTCGACGATGGTTGCCGGTAACCGTGGCTGTTCTCGATCGATCAACGCGGGATTGGTCCAGAGCGGCACACCGTCGGTGCGCCAATGAACGGCATACGACCAGCGCGGCAGTTGCTCACCCGGATACCACTTTCCCTGACCATAGTGCAGCATTCCGCCCGGCGCGAACCGCGCTGTCAGCCGGCGGATCAAATCCTCGGCGAAGCGCTGCTTGGTCGGGCCGACAGCGGCGTTGTTCCACTCTGCCCCGTCCATGTCGTCGATAGCGACGAATGTCGGCTCGCCGCCCATGCTGAGGCGCACATCGCCAGCGTTCAGGCGCGCATCGACGGTGTGGCCGACCTCGACGATCGACTGCCACTGAGCCTCCGTGTACGGCATCGTTACGCGCGGCGTCTCGCGTAGACGCGACACCGTCATGGCAAAATCGAACGTGACCTCGGCCTCGTCGTGGGCGCCAGAAATGGGCGCCGCACTCGACGGGCTTGGTGTTGCGGCCAGCGGGATATGTCCTTCACCCGCGACCAGGCCCGACGTCGGATCGAGCCCGACCCATCCCGCGCCCGGCAGGTAGACCTCGGCCCAGGCGTGCAAGTCGGTAAAGTCGACGTCGGTGCCAGATGGGCCATCGAGCGCCTTCACATCCGGCTTCAGTTGGATCAGATAGCCAGACACGAAGCGGGCCGCGAGACCCAATCGTCGCAGGATCTGGACCAGCAGCCAGCCGGTATCACGGCATGAACCCGAGCCGAGCCTAAGTGTCTCGTCCGGGGGCTGCACACCCGGCGCCATACGGATCAGGTATTTGATATCCTGCGACAGCCGCCGATTGAGGTCGCAGATGAAATCGAGTGACGTGCCCGTCGTCGTGCGATCGAGCCGTTGCATATAGTCGTCGAGACGTGCGCCCCCCGCTGACGGCTCCAGGTAAGGGGTCAACTCAGCGGCGAGTTCTGCATCGTACGTGAACGGCCACGTCTGGGCACTTTCATCCACGAAGAAGTCGAACGGATTGATGACCGCCAGATCTGCCACAACATCGACGGTGACCGAGAACCGCGTGGTCTTCTCGGGCACCACGACGCGAGCGAGAAAGTTGCCGAACGGATCCTGCTGCCAATTGATAAAGTGTCCGGCAGGCTCGATTCGACAGGCATACGAAATGATCGGTGTCCGACAGTGTGGCGCTGGTCTCAGCCTGATGATGTGCGGCGCAAGACCGACAAGCCGATCGTAGCTATACTCGGTCCGATGCGTCAGCGCCGCATGCAATGTCATCAAATCCTCGCTGGTGTCTCAAGTGGGTCGTGTCAGAGCCGGTCACATCCAGACATCAGCATAACCCACGCGGCGCCACCTCTTTCATTCCGTGCAGGGCACTGAGAGAGGGGAGCCGCTACGATTGCGTCTGTTTCGGCTCTTGCGTCTGGCTTTGAGTTTGCTGGCCCTGAGTTTGCTGACCCTGAGTTTGCTGACCCTGAGTTTGGTGCTGTCCCGCAGCCGGAGCTTCAGCGACTTCGGCTGCCGGCTGTGCGTTCGGCACTGGAATGGTTGGAGCTGCACGAAAAAACGCCACAGCAATCTCGCCGCTGAGATCAACCAAGGTTCGCTGCACCCAGTCGTTGAAGTGGTGCAATTTGCCGAGGAGCGCGGCGTCGCGACCAGCTGCCTGCAGGCCCTCCATCAGATGCTCGCATGCCTCCAATCCTGCATTGGCCTGCGGCAGGCGAAAGCCGCTGCGCAACATTTGAAGGGCGTCCCCGATTTCGCGCGCGCAAAAACCGATCGAACGCGGATGGCTCGGGTTCAACGCCAGGAAGCGCGCGACCCGCTCAGGCGTGGCGTTGTTCGGCTCCAGCCGATGGAACACTTGATATGCGCCGACCGTGCGCAGGATCGTCGACCAGAAGACGAAATCGTTGGACGGGTCCGTCGCATGTTTCGCCGTCGCACTCTGGGCAAATTTGACGTCGAGCAGGCGGCTTGTCTGGTCCGCCCGCTCCACCATCAATCCGAGCTTGAAGAACTGGTACCCCTCGTCTCGATAGAGCAGACCTTCGGCCACGCCGATCTGCGCCAGGCAACCGGCTCTGATCTGGACGCACGTCCGCGGCAATTGCGACAGGCGAATATCGTCGCTGCCGATCTCCTCGACCGTGCCGTGAAAGGCATTCAACTGCGCCCACATTTCGTTTGGAATAAACGGGCGAAGTGCGCGGGCATTTTCGCGTGCCCAGTGGACCGATGAGCGGATCGAGCCCGGGTTGCCTTTGTCGGTCAGATAGAACGGAATGATGGTATCCGCGGATGGCTCGTAGCGCTCGCGGAAGCGCGTCTCATCCGTGTGCAAGGTCAGCAGCCATGTCCAACTGGTCTCATGATCGTGGCCGCCGAACGAGGATTGCATTTCGATGACACGCGCCAAGCTCGACGCCCGCTCGAGATAGCGGGCCAGCCAGAAAAGATTCTCAGCATTGCGCGACAGCAGCCTCACGCGTCACCTTCCAATACCCAGGTGTCCTTGGTGCCGCCGCCCTGCGATGAATTGACAATCAGCGAGCCCTCGCGCAGCGCGACCCGTGTCAAGCCACCCGGCAATACCCAGGTCTCCCGCCCGGTGATGGCATAGGGCCTGAGATCGACGTGGCGCGGCCGTGCTCCGCCATCGACCAAGGTCGGTGACACCGACAGATCGATCATCGGCTGGCTGATGAAATTGGCGGGATCGGCTTTCAGCTTTGTGGCCGCCGCCTCGAGTTCGGCCTTGCTCGATTTCGGACCGATGACAATGCCATAGCCGCCTGATTCACCGACTGGCTTCAGCACCAATCGATCGAGATGGGCGAGTGTGTACGCGAGCCCCTCGGCCTCGCCACAGATGTGGGTCTCGACGTTGGCCAAAATTGGCTCCTCGCCGAGATAATAGCGGATAATGCGTGGCACGTAGGCAAAGACCGCCTTGTCGTCGGCGACGCCCGTGCCGATCGCGTTGGCGAGCGTCACGGCACCCTTGCGAACGGCCCTGAGAAGCCCGGGGACGCCGAGCATCGATGTCGAGTTGAAGGCTTCAGGATCGAGGAAATCATCATTGATGCGCCGATAGATTACGTGCACCGGCTCGCGACCCGCGATCGTATAGGCGTAGACAGCGTCATTGATGACCTCGAGATCTCGCCCTTCGACCAGAGCGACCCCCATTTCCCGCGCGAGGAACACGTGCTCGAAGTAGGCCGAGTTATAGATGCCGGGCGAGAGCAACACGACGTTAGGATTATCGACGCCGGCCGGTGCCACTTCGCGCAATTTGCCAAGAAGGCGTTTGCCATAGTCGGACACCGGGCGGATGTTCAGGCCGGCCATCAGATCTGGGAAAGCGCGTTGCATCAAATGGCGGTTCTCGATCACATATGACACGCCCGACGGGCTGCGGCCGTTGTCTTCCAGAACCAGAAACTCGCCGGCGCGATCGCGGACGATGTCAGTGCCATTGATGTGGATGTAGGTGCCGCACGGCAGATCGAGGCCGACCATTTCAGGTCGATAACACGTGTTGGCGAGCACCAGCTTTTCAGGCACGATGCCGTCCTTGAGTATTTTGCGGTCATGATAGATGTCGTGGAGGAACAGGTTGAGCGCCTTGACGCGCTGCTTCACGCCGTCCTCGATCCTGGTCCAGGCACCGGCCGGCAACACGCGCGGGATGACATCAAACGGCAGGATGCGGTCGATCGCGTCTTTCTCGGTGTAGACAGTGAAGGTGATGCCAAGCTTGAATAACTCGTGCTCCGCATCGCTCGCGCGTTGTCGAAGCACGCTCAGTTCGCTGGTCTCCAAGCTGTGCCAAAGCCGCGCGAACTGGCGACCGGGTTGCTTGTCGGCTCCAAGCAGCTCGCAATAAAATGCGCCCGGGTCGTACCCATCAAGTGCCGAGATCATCTGCGGATGTCTGAGCGCAGCTATCGTCGCCATTGAGCTTGTTCCGATCGAACGCGCATGCACGTCTGCACAGTACGCTTGCGTCGGCTGACCTGTCTCGCCTCAATTTGCGGCATCACCGCCTATTTGGCGAGCAGGTCGCGGCGGCGCATGTGTGTGGCGTGGGCGCCGTCGCCGAATTATTCAAATCAAGCCGGTCATCAGTGTGACGCACTCGGCGGCGGCTGACGGGGTGTCCATGTAGTGTCGGCCCGGCCACTTAGCCGGGGCTTCGGCTGCGTCGAGGGCGCCGATGTAGCGGCACTCGTGGCCGATCTTTTCGAGGTTGCCCATGGCCTTTTCCTCGATCGTCGGGAGGCCCATCGATGATGTTGCCCGTGGTCGGTTGGCTGACGGAGAGATCGTTGGTCGTGTGGGTTTCGATCACGTCCTGCAGGTCAAGCCTTCCACATTTTGTACCACTTCTCACCGAACTTTTTATCTCTGTTTCAGTCCAATAGATCGCGCAAATACGCGTCGAGATCGCGCGCGCCCCACAGCACATGGATGACTTTCATTACGTCGCGCGGGCCAACGCCTTCGCTCTCGTATGTCAGAAAAATGACGTAGTTGCCGATCGTCACGCTGCGATAGGTCGGCCGCAATTCTGGCCGCGCGCGTCCCATCATCGCGCTCAGTGACGCAAGCTTCTCGCAGTGGGCGACCAATTTGTCGACGAACTCAATCGATCGCTCGCGATCCAAGCTCTCGCGCTCTACGTACGCGGCGATCTCGGCAAGATCGCGCTTCGCGCTGTCGAGGAAAACCAGCCGCGGCATGTGTCATCACTTACGAAGCTTGCCGCAACGGCTTGTCGAGATGCTGGCGCACGAAAGCTCTGACGTCGTCGGCATTGTTCTCGCCGCCCTCGGCCATGGCGGCGTCGAGCTTAGCGCGCAGTGCCGTCGCCTTTGCTTGATTGATGGCGAAGCGCACGGCATCCTCAGCCGTCGGAAAGGTGCCGGCGGCGACTTCAGCCTCGATCCATTGGGCGGCGTCAGGCGTGAGTTCGATGCGCATAGGACCCTCGGTACTACAGCCACAGACATAGTGCTGCGGGGGCGGCATTGCAATCGCGGCGCACTCAGCGCGCCAGTGCCCTGCGAAGACGGTTCGCAGCACTTTCGACCTCAGCCACGAGCTGCGGCGACCTGATCGTATCACGTGCATGGACCAGTGCAGGACGTACGGCTTCGATTGAGCGCCCGAACTGCTTCATCCACTCGTAACATGGCACCATCCAAACGTGGAAATGGTGCATCGTATCCTCGTTGTAGAAGTAATAAGTATGCTCGATGCCGAGTTCTGAGCGTTGCACGCGCCGGATGCGAACCATTAGCGGCAGTAATTCTTCCGCTTCACTCGCAGAAAGCTCGTCAAGGCATTTAACATGCCGTCGTGCAGCGACGATGACCTGCCCGGGGATCGGATAAGCCACGTCCTGATGTGCATGAAAATACGCCGTCTCGACTATCGGCGACACTACCGGCGTCGAGCGCCCACTAACGATTGCGCAACTGAGGCAGGGGGGCTCGGCCATCGCGCAGCCCCCTCACGCACTCCGATACAGTTTCGTCATCGAAAACTCCCGATGCCCGAGCGCTTCGGCGGCCGTCAGACGCCCGTTCGCCGTGCGGATGATCATGTCGATGAGGGCGTCGCCAGCACTGTCGATGGTCTGGTCGCGGCGCAGGATGCCGGTCACGTCGCAATCGATATGCTCGGCCATCGTGCGCAATGTCTTGGGGTTACCGGAGATCTTGATCACCGGCACGATCGGATTGCCGATGACGTTGCCCTGGCCGGTCGGGAACGTGTGCACCACGTAGCCACCGGCGGCCATCAGGGTCACGCACTCGGCGGCGGCGGATGACGTGTCCATGTAGTAGAGGCCTGGGCCCTTGGCTGGGGCTTCGGCGGCGTCGAGGGCGTCGATGTAGCGGCACTCGCGGCCGATTTTTTCCAGGTTGCCCATGGCCTTTTCTTCGATCGTCGACAGGCCACCAGCGATGTTGCCCTTGGTCGGCTGGCTGTCCGAGAGATCATTGGTCTTGTGGGCTTCGATCACGTCCTGCTGGTAGGCGTGCCACATCTTATACCACTTCTCGCCAACCTTCTTGTCGATCGCGCGTTCCTTGCAGATGTGTTCGGCACCGGTGATCTCCGACGTTTCTCCGAACACGCCGTAAATGCCCTTCGGAATCAGCTTGTCGTACATGTTGCCGACGGTCGGGCACGAGGACAGCCCGGTCGTCGTGTCGCTCTCACCGCACTTCGTCGAGACCCACAGGTCGGCGATGCCGCATTCCTCGCGCTTCAGTTCGGACGCCCACTGCACCATCTTCTTGGCCTCGTAGGACGCCTTGGCGATGGTGGCGATGTCGCCGTGGCCCTCGATGCCGAAGCCGGTCACCGGCTTCCCCGTTTTGGCGATGCCGTCGACCACGCGCTTGGTCCAGCCGTCCTCGATGCCGATGACCACAACCGCGGCGACGTTCGGATTGGCGCCAGTGCCGATCAAGGTGCGGAAATGCAGGTCGAGGTCCTCGCCG
>JANOAW010000872.1:0-7510 GCA_031411355.1 Hyphomicrobiaceae bacterium
GGGTCAATGTGCAGAGGCTCTATGATGGCGCGGCGGAGCAACAGACGAGTGCAGTGGCCAACGGCACCACGGAATGGCAGATGCGAAACCAGTTTCGTGCTTGGTCAAAATACATGACCATGTCGATGCGAGCGTCAACATGAGCAATCCAACCGATGCCGATCTGATTGCGTTCGTGATGCACGAGGCGCGGTTGCTCGACGAACAACGGTTCGACGCGTGGCTCGACTTGTTCGCTGACGATGGGCGTTATTGGATGCCGCTCGAGTGGGGCCAGACCGAGCGCGTTCTGCATGCCTCGCTGATGGACGAGGATAAATTGCTGCTGCGTATTCGAGTCGAACGACTGAAGGGCAATCGCACGTTTTCGCAAAAGCCGAAGAGCCGCTGCCACCATGTGCTGCAAATGCCTGTCGTGGATGCGCGCGACGAAGTAGCGGGACGTTTTCAGCTGTACACGCCGTTTCATTATGTCGAGACCCGGCTCGATGAGCAGATGCTCTATGCGGGCTGGGCGAAGCATGATCTGGTTTCAGCCGCTGGGCGCTTGCAGATCAAACTGAAGCGCGTCGATCTCGTCAATTGCGACGCGGCGTTCGGCAATATCCAGCTGTTCATGTGAGGGGCGGATGACGCATTCAGTCTACGACAGTCTCACGGCGACGGCTGACCGTTTTGCACATCGGCCTTTTTTACATGTCCTACCTGAAACGGCGGCTGCCTACGGCATAGAGAGTGGCGAGATAACCTATGGCGCGATGCTCGCCCGCGCGACGGCATTGCGTGACGCGTATCGTCAGAAGGGATATGCGGCGGGCGAGCGCGTTGGTCTTCTGCTCGAAAACCGACCGGCTTTTTTCGAGCACTGGTTTGCACTCAATGCGATCGGGGTGTCGGTGGTGCCGATCAATCCGGATCTGCGGCTCGGCGAACTACAATACATGATCGCGCATTCAGATATGCGATCCGCCGTCGTGATCCCGTCGCGTCAACGCGACATCGCCGCGGCGGCCGCCGAATTGCAACACTTTGACGTGTTTGGTCCGGACGAGCAGATCCCCGCCCACGGCTCGTCGACGCCGCCGACGACTGAGCCGACACGCGAGGCCGAATGCGCGCTGCTCTATACCTCCGGCACGACGGGACGGCCGAAGGGATGTGTTCTGACCAATAGCTACTTTCATAATGCGGGCGCTTGGTACTTGAATATCGGTGGGCACATTCAGCTGTCGCCGGGATCCGAGCGTATGCTGACGCCCCTGCCGCTGTTTCACATGAACGCGATGGCCACTTCGACCATGACGATGATCATGTCCGGCGGATGTCTGACGATCCTCGACCGGTTTCATCCGGCGACGTGGTGGCAGAGCGTGCGTATGAGCAACGCCTCAATCGTGCACTATCTCGGTGTCATGCCGCCGTTGCTGATGCGGGCGCCGGCAGACGCTATAGATCGGCCGCAAGGTGTTAGGTTCGGCTTTGGGGCGGGATGCGACCGACGCCTGCATCAGGCATTTGAAGATCGCTTCGGTTTTCCATTGATCGAGGCTTGGGCCATGACGGAAACCGGCGGCGGCGTGGTGATCGCCGCAGCACACGAGCCGCGCAAAGTCGGCACCAATTGTTTCGGCAGACCCGGCCCTGAATGCGAGGTGCGGGTTGTCGGCGAAGATGGCCGCGACGTTTGCGCCAACGCGCCCGGCGAGTTGCTGGTGCGGCGCGCCGGTGCCGACAAGCGGCACGGATTTTTTCGCGAATACTTGAAAGATCCTGCGGCGACCGCCGATGCCTGGGCCGGTGGTTGGTTCAACACCGGCGACATCGTCAAGCGCGACGCAGACGGCGACTTCACGTTCGTCGATCGGCGCAAGAACGTGATCCGTCGCTCCGGCGAAAACATCTCAGCGGTTGAAGTGGAGAGCATCTATCTCGATCACACCGATGTCGCCGCGATCGGCGTCGCCGCCGTTCTCGATACGGTGCGGGGCGAAGACGTGTTCGCCTGTGTCGTGCTGAAAAGCGGTCGCGCCGCAACGCGGGAGACGGCTGAACACCTCGTCAGTTACGCGTTGCAGCGGTTCGCATATTACAAGGCTCCCGCATTCGTGGCTTTCGTCGACGCCCTACCCGTTACGGCGACGCAAAAGATCCAGCGCGGAACTTTGAAAAATCTTGCGGCCGATCTTGTCACGTCGCCTGCTACGCATGATCTGCGGCACATGAAGAAGCGGAGCGGATAATCGATGCCGGCTGTGCATTCGCGCCCGCGACAGAGTTATCACGGTGTCGCTGTGGCTGTGCCGGTTAGTATTGCCTATCGCCGACACTCGATACATGCCGCGCACTGGTGGATCGGGCGCGCGCTCGCAGACCTCGTGAAGCGCGCACGGCTTCGGCTGGCCGACATCGATGGCTTGATCGTGTCGAGCTTCACCCTGGCGCCCGATACGACGATTGGTCTGACGCAACATTTCGGGCTGTCGCCGCGCTGGCTCGATCATGTGCCGCTCGGCGGCGCGAGCGGCGTTTCAGCTTTGCGCAAGGCTGCGCGCGCGGTGCAGGCGGGCGATTGCGATGTCGTGGCGTGTATCGCGGGCGATACCAATCACGTCGATAGCTTCCGCAAGTCGCTTTCGACTTTCAGCCGATTCGCGCAGGATGCTGTCTATCCCTACGGCGCCGGTGGACCGAATGCGAGTTTCGCGCTGATTGCACATCATTATATGCGTCAGAGCGGCGCGACGCGCGAAGATTTCGGCAAGCTCGCCGTGGCTCAGCGTGCCAACGCCCTGCGCAATCCACAGGCACTGATGAGGAAGCCGCTGACGCTCGACGATTACATGAGCGCGCGCGTGATCTCGGACCCGATTCATCTTTTCGATTGCGTCATGCCATGTGCGGGTGCCGAAGCGTTTCTGGTGATGCGTGATGACGTCGCCAAAGATCTCGGACTGCCGTTCGCGCGCGTGCTGTCGACGATCGAACGGCACAACGCCTTCGCCGACGACCCGATTCAACGGCGCGGCGGGTGGCTCGTCGACGTCGACGAACTTTACGCGATGGCCGCCGTGTCGGCCGAAGACCTCGATTTCGTGCAGACTTATGACGACTATCCCGTGATCTCGATGATGCAGATGGAAAACCTCGGGCTGTGCGCCGAGGGCGACGCGGCTGCATTTGTCCGCGCCAACACGTTCACAATTGACGGATCATGTCCGCACAATACGTCGGGTGGGCAACTGAGCGTTGGGCAGGCGGGATGCGCAGGCGGTTATCTCGGCCTCGTCGAAGCAGTACGACAGCTGACGAATACAGCCGCGGGAACACAGGTTTCCGAGGCCCGAACGGGTCTCGTGTCTGGGTTCGGCATGATCACGTACGACCGCGGTCTGGCATCGTGCGCGGCTATCCTGGGAGCCAGCTGACATGACCGAGCCGTTGTCTCCTCCGGATCGCAAGAACCCGCTGCTGCGCACGCGCCTGCCGTTGTCGCCACCGGGCGGCCGCAGTCGGGCGGCGCATCTTTTGACCGAAGCCGCTGCCCAAGGTCGCTTTGCCCTGCCGTGCTGTCAGGCGTGTGGTCAGGTGCACTATCCGCCACGAGACGTTTGCCCGTCGTGCCTGTCGACGATTATTCAGCTTTTGGATGTTTCACCTTTGGGCGGCTTGCTCGCTGTGACGACCACACGCGTTTCCAATGACAGCTATTTCCGCGAGCGCATGCCGTGGCGTGTCGGGACCGTTGCCCTCGATGTCGGGCCCTCGATCATCACGCATGTCCACGGTGATGCAATCGTGGGGCAACGTGTTCGCGTGGCGTGGTACCTGGACAAGAGCGGCCAAGCGACCGCGATGGCGCTTCCGGACAAGGATACAGCGCATATGCTCGACGACAGGCAATTGCGGGAATTGACACTAGATCCCAAGCATCGCCGCGTGCTGGTCACGGATGCACGGTCGGCTGCCGGGCGCGCGACCATCACTGCGTTGCAGGCGGCGGGCGCCGCAACGATCTTCGCGGGTGTTGCGGATCGCTGGAAACCATTTGACGGCGGCGACATCGCGACGAAGGGCTCGGGCGTCGAGATCGTGTCTTTGGATGTCACCAACGACGACAGCGTTCGTGACTTGGCGGCCGGTATCGGCGCTAAAGTCGACATCCTGATCAACACTGTGGAACATGTGCGTCCTGGTGGAGTTCTCGATCGGAAAGGTGTCGGGGTTTTACGCGAGGAGTTGGAGCGAGGTCCGATCGGCCTCGCGCGACTTGCGCAGGCGTTCGCACCGCCGATGACGTTTCGCGGTGCCGACGGGCAGAACAGCGCGTGCGCCTGGGTCAATATTCTGTCCGTCTACGCGCAAATGAGCTTGCCGGCGTATGGCTGTCACGCGGCAGCGCAGGCGGCGATGTTGTCTGCCTCGATATCCTTACGGAGTGAATTGCGAGCGAGCGGGGTGCGTGTGGTCAATGTGTTCACTGGGCCGATGGAAACGGATTGGTTCCAAGCCATGCCGCCGCCTAAGGTGACGCCGGCTGCCATAGCCTCGGCGATCGTCGCCGCGTTGCGGCGCGGTATGGAAGACGTCTATGTCGGCGACGTTGCCGAGGATTTTCGTGCGCGGCTTGCCGCAAATCCCAAAGCCCTCGAACGCGAACTCGGGAGTTCGTGACCATGACACGCCCGCTGGACAAACCGAGGTCGCCACTCGCCGCGTTTGCCGCGGCGCTAGCGGCTCGGCAGATCCGTATCGTCGATCTGACACAGACACTTTCGCCGGATTTTCCGACGCTCGTGCTGCCGCCGGAACTCGGCCAGTGCGCACCTTTTCGCATCGAGGAGGTGTCGCGGTACGACGAGCGTGGGCCGGCTTGGTTTTGGAACAACATTTCGATGAGCGAGCACACGGGCACGCACTTCGACGCGCCCGCGCATTGGATCACCGGGCGGCATCTCCCGGACGCTTGTGTCGATGCGGTGCCGCCAACACAGTTTTTCGCGCCGGCGTGCGTGATCGATTGCAGTGCGCAGGCGGCGGCCGATGCCGACTTTACGCTCGAGCCATCTCATGTCGAAGCCTGGGAGAGCCGGCACGGCCGCATTCCCGCGGGGAGCTGGGTGTTGATGCGAACGGATTGGTCGAAAAGGCCCGCTTCAGAGTACGTCAATCTGCGCGATGACGGAGCCCACACGCCGGGACCGTCGGCCGCGGTGATGAAGTTTTTCGCACGCGAGCGCGACATCGTCGGTTTTGGTGTCGAGACCATCGGCACGGACGCGGGGCAGGCGCAGCATTTCGATCCTCCGTATCCAGCTCATCACTTTATGCACGGTGCCGGGCGATATGGGCTGCAATGTCTGGTCAATCTGGATCGGTTGCCGCCGACGAGTGCCATGCTCGTCGCCGCGCCGCTGAAAATTCGGGGCGGCTCCGGCAGTCCGCTGCGTGTCTTGGCATTGATCGAGGACGGCGAGACATGACGGACGTCGCAGTCGTGACCGGCGGCAGTGCCGGCATCGGTGCCCACATCTGCCGGCAATTGCTCGACGATGGATATCATGTTGTGTCGCTCGCGCGGCGCCCGGCGGCGCGCCATCCGCGGCTGACCGATGTCCTCGTCGACCTGCTCGATGCACAGGCGACTGCCGATGCCGCGCGTGAGATCGCAAGCCGGTTCGAAGTGACGCATCTAGTCCACAACGCCGGCGCCATCAGGGCCAATCTGCTGGAAAATACCACGGCAACGGACTTGGCGGCACTGTCGCAGCTGCATCTTGGGGTCGCGCTGGTGCTGACGCAGGCCGTTACGCCGTCGATGAAGATCGCGCGATTCGGGCGTATCGTGTTGATGTCGTCGCGTGCCGCGATCGGGGTTCCAACGCGTACTGTATATTCGGCCACCAAGTCCGGCATGATCGGGATGGCGCGCACCTGGGCCTTGGAACTTGGACCCCACGGCATCACGGTCAACGTCGTCGCGCCCGGCCCCATCGAGGGTACGGAAATGTTTCACGAGGTGTTGCCGCAAGGCGATCCGCGCATCGAAACGTTGGCTCGATCCATCCCGGTGCAACGGCTCGGCACACCCGCCGACGTAACGCGGGCTGTGCGCTTTTTCACCGCTCGCGACGCCGGTTTCGTCACCGGCCAGGTGCTCTATATCTGCGGCGGCGCAAGCGTCGGCGCGGTCGCGATCTGAAGCTGCGGTTGCAATTGCTGTTCGAATTGAGCCACTACGACGCGACCATCGAAACATCAGGAATACCAACATGATCGATCTGTACACGTGGTCGACCCCGAATGGGCGCAAAGTCTCGATTATGCTCGAAGAGTGCGGCCTGCCGTACGCAGCGCACGCCGTGGACATCAACAAGGATGAGCAGTTCAAGCCCGATTTTCTCGCGATATCTCCGAACAATCGCATCCCCGCCATCGTCGACCGCGAGACGGGACTGCCGCTGTTCGAGTCGGGCGCGATCCTGATGTATCTCGCGGACAAAACCGGTAAATTCTGGTCGAGGGAGCCAAAGGCACGCTGGCACGCGGTGCAGTGGGTGATGTGGCAGATGGGCGGGCTTGGGCCGATGCTCGGTCAAGTGCACCATTTCGTGAAGTACAATGCGGGCAAAGCCCCGTATGCAGAGGAGCGCTTTCTCAAAGAGGCGCATCGCTTGTATGGCGTGATGGATCGACAGCTGGCGCAAACGCCCTTCATCGCCGGCGACTATTCAATTGCCGATATGTCGATGTGGCCGTGGATCAGTCGGTTCGAGTGGCAGGGCATCGATCTCGCAATGTATCCCAACGTGAAACGCTGGTATGTCGAGATCGCGGCTCGACCGGCTGTGCAACGCGGGTATCATGTACCGGTGAAACAGCCGGCCATTCCGATGCCGGCATAGTGCGAGGGCGATCGCCATGGTGCTTCCGCTGCCGGTCGACGAAACCGATCTCATGGCGGTGCTGTGCACGCGTTTGTTCACGGCCGCTGTCGGGGACGTGCTCGATCGTATGGGATTGCGCCGCCAGTTCCTGCCGGCTGGCCTCTTACCCTTGAACCCGAAGCATCGCATTGCCGGCCGTGCCATGACGGTGCTTGAAGCCGACGTTTTCGACGAGGTCGGACACGGGCAAGGGCCTTTGTCGGCACAGGCGTTCGGCATGTTGTTTCGAGCGCTCGACGACTTGCGGCCGGGCGAGATCTACATCGCCAACGCACCGTCGCTGAAATACGCGCTGTGGGGCGGCTTGATGACCACGCGGGCGTTGCATCTGAAGGCTGCGGGCGCCATTCTCGATGGCTATGTGCGCGATGCCGACGAGATCGAAAAACTGGGACTACCGGTGTTTTCTCGTGGCCTCTACGCGCAGGATCAGGGGCCGCGCGGCAAAGTCGTCGACTTCCGGTGCCGGCTCGAAATCGGAGGTGTGGGCATCTCACCCGGCGACCTCATCTTCGCCGATCGGGAAGGGGTGCTCGTTGTCCCCCGGCACGCCGAGCGCGAGGCGA
>JANOAW010000873.1:0-1863 GCA_031411355.1 Hyphomicrobiaceae bacterium
GACGCGCGCGCGCAGCAGGTTGAGATCCATGCTTGGTGACAGGATGTTTTCGCCGTCGAGCAGCACTTCCCCTTCGGCGCGCTGGTTGGGATAGAGATCGTACATGCGGTTGAGCACCCGCAGCAGTGTGGACTTGCCACAGCCGGACGGACCGATGAAGGCCGTCACGCGGTTGGCCTGGAGCGACAGCGAAATATTCTTCAGCGCGCGCGATGTGCCGTAGTAGAAGTTCAGACCCTTGATCGAGACGCGCTCAGCCGACGGCGTCGGCACTATGGTGGCCTCACGTGGATTCAATATTTGCATGGCACTCATGACTGCGTTCCCTTCTGGCCGAACCAGCGCGCAACGACGCTGAGCGCGAGCACGGCGAATGTGATGAGCATGGCGCCGGTCCAGGCAAGCCGCTGCCAGTCCGCATAGGGCGACAGCGCAAACTGGAAAATGACAGCCGGCAGGCTTGCCATCGGCTCGAGCATGTTGAGGTTCATGAATTGATTGTTGAGCGCTGTGAACAAGAGGGGAGCCGTCTCGCCGCTGATGCGCGCGATGGCGAGCAACACGCCCGTGAGGATGCCAGCCTTCGCCGCGCGATAGGCGACATGGCGGATCATTACCACGCGCGGCATGCCGACCGAGGCCGCTGCTTCGCGCAGCTGATCCGGCACGAGGCGCAGCATATCCTCGGTCGTGCGGATGACCACGGGAATGACGAGGATCGCGAGCGCGATGGCGCCGGCGAGCCCGGAGAACTGCCTCATCGGCGCGACGACGAGCGTGTAGACGAACAGGCCTATGACGATCGACGGCGCACTGAGCAAAATGTCGTTGATGAAGCGGATGACCGTCGAAAGGCGCGCGTGGCGGCCATACTCGGCCATGTAGGTGCCAGCAAGAATACCGATCGGCGTGCCGAGCAACACGCCCAGGATCGTCATCATCAGACTGCCGATGATCGGATTGAGCAGACCACCATCTGAACCGGGTGGCGGCGTCATCTCGGTGAACACCCTCAGCGAGAGGCCTGCGAGACCCTTGACCAGCAGCGTCCCGAGCACGAGGGCGAGACACGCCAAGCCGACAATCGTCGCCGCGAGGCACAGCGCCATGGCGATGGTGCTCCGCCGCCGACGTTTTCGGAAGCCGCCGATATCGAAATTGAGATGTGTCATGACATCACCGCTTCACCGGCTGGTCGAGGCGCCACAACAGATAGCGCGCTGCCGCGAGCACGATGGTCGTTATCAGGAACAATATCAGTCCGAGGAGAATCAGCGACGACGTATAGAGATCGCCGACCGCCTCGGTGAACTCGTTGGCAATGGTCGCCGAGATGGTCGTGCCGGGCGCCAGCAGAGACGGCGAGATCTTGTGCGCATTACCGATGACGAACGTGACCGCCATCGTTTCACCGAGCGCGCGGCCGAGACCGAGCATGATGCCGCCGATCAGGCCGACGCGTGTGTGTGGGATAACGACGTTGCGCACAACTTCCCAGCGTGTGCAGCCGAGACCGTAGGCGGCCTCCTTCAGCACAGGAGGCACGGTGGCGAAAACGTCGCGACTGACTGCGGTGATGAACGGCAGCACCATAATGGCGAGGATCAGCGACGCGGTCAGCATGCCGATGCCGTAGGGCGGTCCGGCGAACAGCGAGGACAGCACGGGTACGGAGCCGAACGTGGAGATCAATGCGGGTTGCACGGTCGACTGCAGAAACGGGGCCAGGACGAACAGGCCCCAGATGCCGAAGATGATACTTGGGATACCGGCCAGCAATTCGATCGCCGTGCCGATCGGCCGGCGCAGGGACATCGGGCAGGTTCACTACAGAGACATCCAGCGCGCCCATGGCGCCAACCA
>JANOAW010000874.1:0-1679 GCA_031411355.1 Hyphomicrobiaceae bacterium
GCTCGCGGCCATCGGTGATAGGTGGCTGGCGTCGAAGGCTTGCTCGGGTGGTGGCTCAACGCCGAGCAGTCCTGCGCCGTAAGCCACCACCTCGTCCGGCGCACACGGGAAATCGTCCGTAACGTTGAACACGTCATACGAGGTCGATCGCGACATCGCGAGATCAAGCGCCTGCGCGATGTCGGCCACGTGAATGCGATTGAAGACCTGGCCCGGCTTGATCAGGCGTCGGGCGGTACCGGTTTTCAACGTGTCGAAAACCGAGCGACCTGGACCGTAGATGCCCGGCAATCGAAACACCTGCACCCGCTTGCTCGTCTTGGCACTGAATGCGTGCCAGTCCTGTTCCGCCCGCCAGCGGCGCCGCGCGCGATCGGACGTCGGTGTGGCCGGCGTCTCTTCGTCCACCCAGGCGCCACCGTGATCGCCGTATACACCGATGGTCGAGAGGTATCCGATCCAAACGAGCGATGGCAGTGCTGCCAGATCAGCGCCGAAATGTCGTAACGCGGCGCAACCGTCCACGTCGGGCGGGATCGACATCAGCACATGTGTCGTCTCCTGCAGGTGATCGACAACGTCGTTATGTCTCGAGTCGCCTCGATACGTGACCAGCCGGATCGGCGGCAGGCGCAGTGACGCCGGTTGCACCGGGTCGGCGTTCGGTCTTGTCCGCGTGCCCGCAATCACAACGTCAGCGCGGCTGCGCAACCGAGCCGCGAGCGTCGACGCCGTGTAACCAAAACCGAAACAGAACAGTTTCATCACGTCTCCATCGTGTCGGCGCTTGGCCGCGTGAGATTGCCCGCTTCCGAGGCCGAGAACAACACGTGGCTCAGCGCATCTATCCGCGCGCATTGGAACCGCGTAGGCTCGATCGCATTCCACAGAGCGAGGTCGCCATGCCCGCCGACGCACGCCCGCCGATCGAAGTTTCCGAAGATGGACGGCTGGATGCGGCACGTGAGGTGTTCGCTCGGGTCATCGCGGCGCGTTCGGGACCGCTCTATGCGCGCCTGCACGCGGCCTTGCGGGTCGTGCGCCGTGAAGCGTTTGCGGGCCCTGCGCCTTGGTACATCTCGATTTACGCTGATGGCCGACCAGACCACATCAAAATCGACGACCCAATCCATCTGTATCAGGACGTATTGATTGCGCTCGATCGGGAGAAAGGCATCAACAACGGCGAACCGGTCCTGCACGCACGCCTGCTCGGTGCGCTCGCGCCGCCGGTCGGGGGGACGGTCCTGCACATTGGATGCGGAGGCGGGTACTACACGGCCGTGCTCGCCGACTTGGTCGGCCCGTCGGGTATGGTTGTCGCTTACGATATCGTCGAACCACTCGCTGCGCAGGCGACACGCGCGCTTCAGGCGTGGCCCACCGTGACCGTGCTTGCCCAGTCTGGCACTTCGGACGAGTTGCCGAAGGCCGACGCGATCTACGTCAACGCCGGCGCGACACGTCCCCACGCCCGATGGCTCGACGCCTTGAACGACGGTGGCCGGTTGGTGTTTCCGATGTCGTCCGTCGGCTTTGGGCCCGGAGCAAGTTTCGTCATCGAGCGTCGAGGCAGTGGGTATACGGTTCGACTGGTATCGCCGTCTGGATTCATCGACTGCATGGGCGCGACCGACCCCGCAGAGGGCGCCCGCGTCGGCCGGGCGCTGAGCAATGGG
>JANOAW010000875.1:0-2138 GCA_031411355.1 Hyphomicrobiaceae bacterium
GGGTTGGCGCACGGTCGCCAAGCGATAGACCGCCCCCCCGTGACGCGCAATCGTGACGCCAGCGGCATCGGCACCCCACCGGACCGGCCGAGCCCATCAAGACTATTTCAACGACAGACTTTTTCAACGACTGGCGCGCACTATGCAGACGATTGTCGAAACGCGGCTTCGACACCGGGCGAATTTTCCATGACCGATGGCGAGACGATGGATCTTTTTCAGCGCATTCGTCCCGACGTCGAAGCGCTGGCCGAAGCCTTGTTCGCTGCGTCTGAAAATCTCCTGACGAAAACGGGAAATTTCTTACCGCACGGTGGCTATCTCTCGGCTGGGCCCGAGGTTCAGTTGATGATGGCTTCGCCAGCGTCCGGAAACGATGTCACCAATGCGACGGAAATCTTGCGGGCATTGCATGATGCCCTTCGCCATGTGATCCCGACATCGAACTCTCGGGCCATCGGCGTGGCCGAAAATGTCTCGGTCGATCTCGACGGTAACGGACGCCTGCCGGCGATGAAGGTCCTGGTCGAGCATCTGGATGGCCTGACGATCGCGCTCTACATCACCTACAAGCGGACGCTATTCGGTCGCATCAAGCTAAATCCAATGGTCATTGTGCCGGCGATCGCCGAAGTGCGTCCGTGGCCGCAAAACCCCATGTCGTGACGTATCTGCGCCATGGGAGTACGTAGCCCCGGCAGTGTCCGGCGCTTGCCCGACAAGGGGCGGCGGCGGACCAGCAGGCGGCGCGATGACGAACATGCCCACGACCCCGGTATTTTTCGGCCACATGTTTTTTGGCTGGAAAGTCGTGGCTGCCGCGTTCCTGGTCGCCATCTATGCCTGGGGGCTTGGCTTCTACGGCCCTTCGATCTTCGTCGATCAACTCGTGCGCACGAAAGGTTGGCCCGTCTCGGTGGTCTCGGGCGCCGTCACGTGTCACTTTTTATTCAGCGCCCTGCTCGTCCTCGGGCTCGACGAGGCCCATCGCAGATTCGGCATCGCGGCCGTGACCCGGCTCGGCGTCACGGCCTTCGGAGCCGGCGTTATCGGGTTCGCTTACGCCGAACACATCTGGCACGTGTACGCCGCCGCGCTGTTCACCGGCATCGGCTGGGCTGCCACCAGCGGCGCCGCCATAAACGCCTTTGTCGCGCCCTGGTTCGTCAAAAATCGAGGTCTCGCCCTGTCCCACGCCTTCAACGGCGCGAGCATCGGCGGCGTGCTGATGACACCCTTGTGGACATCCATGATCGCGACCTTCGGCTTCGAGACGGCAGCGATCGCGATCACCGTCGGCGGTTGCCTCGTTTTGTTTCCTCTCGCGGGATCGATCTTGGCGCGGACACCCGCCGACGTCGGCGTTTTACCTGACGCGGCACGCCCGCCTTTGCCGACATTCTTTCCACCCCGCATCGAACAGCCCCCGCGCACACGCGCCGAGTTGCTGCGGGATCGTCGCTTCGCGTCTCTTTCAATCGCGTACGCGATTGGCATCTTCGCCCAGATGGGCCTCATTACGCATTTGATCGTCCGTCTGACACCCGATCTCGGTTCGGTCTTGGCCGCCTACTGTCTGTCGATTGCGACCGTGTGTGCGATCATCGGCCGGTTCGGCTTGGCGTGGCTCGTCGGTGAACGTCGTCGTCGGCTGGCGGGGGCGGTGAATTTCATCGTCCAGGCCTGCGGCGTTTGCCTGCTGATCGTCTCATCGTCGCCGCCGGTGCTGATCGCGGCCTGTATGCTGGTCGGGCTCGGGGTCGGCAATCTGCTGTCGCTGCCGCCGCTCATTCTGCAATTCGAGCAGCGCCCGGTCGACATCGGTCGCGCACTGGCCTTGTTGACGGCCGTCAACCAGGTCGTGTTCGCGTTTGCGCCGGGCGTGTTCGGCGTTTTGCGCGACGCGACCGGCAGCTACGGCCCACCGTTCGCGCTGGCGGCTGGGGCGCAAATTCTGGCGGCCGGGATCGTCGTCTGGGGCGGACGGACCGTGGTAGGACGGTGATCATCTGAAAAACTCTAAACCAGCCGCATCTGACCGTTGCGCTCGGGTGGCACGAACAGGTCCGTGCGCAGGCGCAGCTTGCCGCGCACTTTCAAACCGAGCCGGGTGGTTGCCAGTCTGAACCGCTTGGCGA
>JANOAW010000876.1:0-2016 GCA_031411355.1 Hyphomicrobiaceae bacterium
CCCGCGGATCATCGAGAAGCAGTCGATTGAAAAGCAGTCGATCGAAAAGCAGATCGAAGCGCCGGCAGCCGACGAAGTCCTGCCGCCCAAGTAAGTGGGCTGAGACAACGCAGACGTGACAACGCAGACGTAATGAGCGGGCGGGCGGGATCATCCCCGTCCGCTCGTTTTTCGTCGTGCCGTCGCTTGACATGCCGTCGCTTGACCGTTGCGTTCGTGGCTCCGCACGTTATCGTGCCGCTCCTGTCAACTTACGGAGCCTGTTCCCATGTCCGCGCCGAACTCCGTCGTCACATCGGCCCGCCACGGCGCCATAGCCGTCATCTCGATCAACTCGCCGCCCGTCAATGCCTTGAGCCATGCCGTGCGTGCCGGCATCAGCGAACACTTGGCCAAGATCCTCGCTGAAGGCGGCGCCAAGGCCATCGTGCTGCATTGCGACGGCCGCACGTTCGTCGCCGGTGCCGACATCACCGAGTTCGGCAAACCGGCCAAGTCACCCGGCTTGTCGGACGTCATCGCCGATCTCGAGGCATGCCCGGTGCCGACCATCGCCGCCATGCATGGCACGACGCTCGGAGGTGGCCTCGAACTGGCGCTAGGCTGCCACTATCGCGTGGCGACGGCTGAAGCAAAATGGGGCTTGCCCGAGGTGAAACTCGGTCTCCTTCCCGGTGCCGGCGGCACACAACGCCTGCCCCGCGCCATCGGTCCGATCGAGGCGCTCAAGGTCATCGTCACGGGCGCACACCAGCCGGCTTCCCTCGGCCTCAAGCTCGGCTTGATCGCTGAAATCGTGACCGGCGACATCAAGGCCGGCGCCATCGCATTCGCCGAAAAACTGACGGCTCAGGGCAATCAACATCCGAGCCTGCGCAACGACACGAGCAAGGTGAGCAATGTCGACAAAGCCGCGTTCGATGTGGCCAGGGCCGACGTGTTGTCCAAGACCCGCGGCCTCGAAGCGCCCGTCGTCTGTGCCGATGCGGTCGCGTTGTCGATGACGACGCCACTCGACGAGGCCCTGAAAGCCGAACGCGCGTCGTTCATGAAACTGGTCGTTGGCGAGCAATCGAAGGCGCAACGGCATCTGTTTTTCGCCGAGCGCGAGGCCGGCCGCGTGCCAGGCGTCGGCCCGGACGCGAAGCCGAAGAAAATCGCGTCGGCAGCCGTCCTCGGTGCCGGGACGATGGGCGGTGGCATCGCCATGAGCTTCGCGTCGGCCGGCATCCCCGTGACCTTGATCGAGCAGACCGAGGAAAACCTGCAGCGCGGCCTCGCGGTGATCCGCAAAAACTACGAGGCGAGTGCGCGCCGCTCCGGCATGTCGGCTGCACAGGTCGACGCGATCATGGCGCGCATCACGCCTAAGGTCGGGCTCCAACACGCCAAGGACGCCGACATCGTGGTTGAGGCGGTGTTTGAAGAAATGGCGTTGAAAAAGACCGTCTACGCAGAACTCGATCGCATCACCAAGCCCGGTGCGGTGTTGGCGTCGAACACGTCGTATCTCAACATCGACCAGATCGCCTCGGCGACCAAGCGACCGGGAGACGTGCTCGGCATGCACTTCTTCTCGCCGGCAAACGTCATGAAGCTGCTCGAAATCGTGCGCGGCAAAGACACCCGTCCCGACGTTCTCGCGACCGCGATGGCGGTCGGTCGGGCGATCGGCAAAGTCCCGGTCGTGGTCGGCAACTGCGACGGCTTCGTCGGCAATCGCATGCTGTCACAACGCAGCAAGCAATCCGAGGCACTGTTGCGCGAAGGCGCACTCCCGCACGAGGTCGATGCCGTCGTGACCAAGTTCGGGTTTCCCATGGGGCCGTTCGCCATGGGCGACCTCGCGGGGCTCGACGTCGGCATGCGCTCACGCAAGGATCGCGGCATTCGCATGGAAATTGCCGATGCCATCTGTGACGCGGGACGCTTCGGCCAGAAAACCAGCAAGGGCTACTACCGCTATGAGCCCGGCTCGCGCAGTCCGCAGCGCGACCCCGAAGTCGAGCAGATCAT